>SKLC01000255.1 GCA_007123425.1 Nitriliruptoraceae bacterium | reverse complement strand
GGCCCCGCCCGCGCTGGGGCCCATGGACCTCGCGCGGCTGGTGGCGTGGCGCCGGCACGTGCTGCGCACCCCGGGGCCGGCCCTCGCGGCGGCCGCGCAGATGCCCACCCTCGAGCTGCTGCGACGCCGTCACCTGTCGGAGCGCGCCGTCGAGCGCTTCCTGCGGCCCTTCCTGGCGGGGATCTTCTTCGACGCGTCGCTGACCACCTCCAGCCGCCTGACCGAGCTCGTGCTGCGCTCCTTCTTCCGGGGCGCGGTGGCCGTCCCGGCCCGCGGCATGCAGGCGATGCCGGAGCAGCTGGCCGCCCGGCTGCCCGCGGGCACGGTCCGGCTGAGCGCTCCCGTCGAGCGGGTCGATGAGGCGGGCGTGGTGCTCGCCGACGGCGAGCGGCTCACCGGCGAGCATGTCGTGGTCGCCACCGAGGCGCCGGCGGCCTCCCGCCTGCTGGGCAACGAGCTGGGCGTGCCCGCGCCCGGCCGCGGCACGACCACCCTCCACTTCGCGGCGCCGAGCTCCCCGGTCGGCGGCCCCGACCTCGTGCTGGGCGCCGAGGACGGGCCCGTGGCGACGCTCGCGGTCATGAGCGACGTCGCGGACACCTACGCGCCGGCCGGGCAGTCGCTGGTGAGCGTCGCGACGCTCGAGGTCCCCGACGGCCCGGCCGAGGAGGAGGACCTCGAGGCGCGCGTCCGAGCGCAGGTGGGCGGCTGGTACGGCCCCCGGGTCGCCGACTGGCGGCTGCTGCGCCGCGACGTGATCGGCTACGCGCAGCCCCGTCAGACCCCGGCGGACCTCACCACGCTCGCCCGGCGGGTGCGGCTCGGGGAGCGCCGCTGGGTGTGCGGCGACCACCGCGACACCGGCTCGATCCAGGGGGCGCTGGTCTCGGGCCGCCGCACCGCCGACCAGCTGCTCGCGGACTGAGGCCTACCGGGCGGCGAGCTCGCGGGCGCGGGCGAGCACCGCGTCGAGCATGTCCTCGGTGAGGCGGCCCGTGAAGGTGTTCTGCTGGCTCACGTGGTAGCTGCCCAGCAGGGCCCTGCCGTCAGGCAGCTCGGCCTGCGCGGCATGGCCGAACCGCGGCTTGCGCCCGTTCCAGCCACGGGCGCGCAGCACCGCGTCCCACCCGAACCCGCCGAGGGCCACCGCCACGCGCCAGGGCAGCAGGTCGAGCTCCGCCTCGAGGTAGGGAGCGCACGTGTCGCGCTCGCCGATGGTGGGCTTGTTCGCCGGCGGGGCGCAGCGGACCGGGGCGGTGATGTAGGCACCGGAGAGCGTCAGCCCGTCACCGCGATGCGTGCTCTCCGGCTGGCTCGCGAAGCCGGTGCGGTGCAGCGACGCGTAGAGCCAGTCGCCCGAGCGGTCGCCGGTGAACATCCGCCCGGTGCGGTTCGCGCCGTGGGCCGCGGGCGCGAGCCCCACGATCACCACGCGCGCCTCGGGGTCGCCGAACCCCGGCACGGGCCGGCCCCAGTAGTCCCAGTCCTCGTAGGCGCGGCGCTTCTCCGTGGCGACCTGCTCGCGCCAGGCCACCAGCCGCGGGCACGCACGGCAGTGGGGCACCGTCGCGTTGAGCTGGGCGAGATCGTCGAAGCGCATGGTGGGCACGGAGCCTACGTCCCTCCCGGGGATGGGCCGGACGCGGTCGTGCTCAGCGCTCGAGTGCCTCGTCGAGCACCTCGGCGTCGGCGCCCGGCCCGGCCTCGGTCGCGCCGGGGACGTCGCCCAGGGGCCCCAGCATCAGCGCGATCGTGGCGATGGCGGCGACGAGCACCAGCAGGCCCAGCCGCCGCTCCCGGTCCACGTCGTCCCCCTGCGGTCCGGGCCGGGCCGCCTCGGACGGCGGCCCGGCCCGCGGTGCCCAGCGCGTCGTGCCATGATCGCCCACGGGGGGCTGCCGCGCCAGGGGCCGCGGTCGCGGTCGTCTGGGTCTCCGGTCCCGACCGTGCCCGGACCGGTACGCGCCCACATCGCCGGCATCCGGTCCCGCGTAGGGTCGCGAACACGACAGCGCGCCGTCGACGTCGAGAGGAACCGCCCATGGCCACCTGGCAGGTCTGGCTCGCGGGGCTGGGTGCCTCGCTCGCGCTGATGCTGGTGACCTGGATCGCCAGCCTCATCCGGCGCGACGCCAGCCTCGTCGACCGCGTCTGGGGCCTGGCCTTCGTCGTGATCGCCGTGACCTACGCGCTCGTGGGCGACGGGGCCCCGACCCGTACCTGGCTCATGGTCGCGCTGGTCGCGATCTGGGGGCTGCGCCTGTCGATCTATCTCACCTGGCGCAACTGGGGCGAGGGCGAGGACAAGCGCTATCGCTCGATGCGCCGGCGCGACTCCTCGGTGCCGTTCGAGCTGCGCAGCCTCGTGACCGTCTTCGTGCTGCAGGGCGTGCTCGCCTGGCTCATCTCGCTGCCGCTGCTGGCCGCGGCGACGGCGCCCGAACCGACCGCGCTGAGCTGGCTCGACGCCCTGGGGGTGCTGGTCTGGCTGGTCGGCTTCGTGTTCGAGGCGGGCGGCGACTGGCAGCTGTCGCGCTTCCTCGCCGATCCGGCCAATCGCGGCACCGTCATGGACCGCGGGCTGTGGCGCTACACCCGCCACCCCAACTACTTCGGCGACACCACGCTGTGGTGGGGCTACTTCCTGCTCGCTCTGGCGACCGGCGCGTGGTGGGCCGCGCTGGGCTCGGCGCTGATGACCGTGCTGATCGTGAAGGTCTCCGGCGTCGCCCTGACCGAGCGGTCGATGTCGAAGAGCTCACGCGAAGGCCACGAGGAGTATGTGGCCCGCACCAACGCCTTCTTCCCCGGGCCGCCCCGCCCACGGGGGTGACCCCGGCGGCCGGTGGGCCGGCCGGCCCACGGGGGTGACCCCGGCGGCCGGTGGGCAGGGCGGCCGGCCCCCGGGTGGCCGAGCCGGCGAGATTGGGCGCAGGGCCGGGTCGGGTATCGTCCCGGGTCGATGCAGGAGGTGCGTGCGCGTGGCCGACAACGCCTTCGAGCTGGACCAGCCGACCTGGGACGCCCTGGTCGAGCACGCCTGGTCGGACTTCCCGTACGAGGTGTGCGGCCTGCTGGGCGTGCGCCCCGACGGGACCATCGACCGCTATCCGATCGACAACGCGGAGCGGTCGATGACCTACTACGTCATGGAGCCGCGCCAGCTGCTCAAGGCGATGCGCGAGATCGAGGACGGGGGCCACGGGCTGGCGATCTACCACTCGCACACCCACTCCCAGGCCTACCCCTCGGAGACCGACGTCCGGCTGGCCGCCTATCCCGAGGCGACCTACCTCATCATCACGCTCCAGGACCGTGACCGGCCCGACATCCGTGCCTTCACGATCATCGACGGCGAGGTCGCCGAGATGCCGGTGGTCGTGCGCGAGCAGGCGGTCTGACGATGCCGCTGCTGACCTGGCGCACGGCGATGCGGGCGGCCCCGGTGGCCGTCGAGGTCGCCCGGCAGCTCGACCGCCACCTTCGGCCCCACGTGCGGGCCTACCAGCTGGCGCGCTCCGTCGACGGGCTCGTCGGCAGCTGGACCGATGGGGACGGCACGCACTGGGTGGTCTTCCCGGACCGCGGGGGCGCACCGCTGCGGGCGTTCCCGCCCCTGTCCGATCGCGAGCTCGCCACGGTCGAGCGGCGCATCGATCGGGGCACGCTGCGCGCCCACCACGAGCTGCCGGAGGGCGCGGTCCGGGCCCGCGCCGAGCGCG
>SKLC01000065.1 GCA_007123425.1 Nitriliruptoraceae bacterium | reverse complement strand
CGCCGACGTCGAGGCCGTCGACCTCGCCGCGCCGGCCGCCGCCAGCTGGGTGACCTCCATGCGGGCCGCACGAGCCGCAGGGGTGCTGATCGCGGCCTTCGCGTGTGAGGTGGGCGTGCGCGAGCAGCGGCTCGGTCCACCGCTCGCGGTCGGCGACCGCGCATGACGCCGCGTGCGCGGCTCCCGACGACGCCGAGCCGTCTCCGTGCCGCCCCCGCGCACTTCCGACCGGGGTACGGGATGACTGGCTACCGTTCGCGCCGGCCGACGACGCGGCCGACGATCCACGCTGGCGGCGCGCACCGCACCAGGCGCAGCCGCCGCGGGCCAGGGAGATGCGCACGTGGACCGACGTCACCTCGTGGAGGCCTTCACACTGGCGAGCCTGGGCCTGCTCGCGCATGCATGCTCTGCGGCGCCCGCGCCCCAGGCCTCATGGTCCTTTGACGGGCCCGACGGTGCCCTCAACGCCAGCACCGTGCAGGACGCGGCGTTCGTCGCCGCGGCCGACGACCAGTCACCCGTGGGCCCGGAGCGGCTGCGGGTCCTGCTCGACGGCGAGGACGTCACCGCGCAGGCCGACATCGACGATCGCGACCTGGTCTACGCCCCGACGGAGCTGGAGGACGGCCAGCGGACGGTGACCCTGGTCCTGGCCGCGGAGGACGACGCCGAGGAGGAGGTCGAGCCGGACATCCTGCACGAGTGGCAGGTCACCGTGGACACGGTGCCGCCGGACGTCGAGGTGACCTCGCCCGACGGCGCCGTGATCGAGGGCGAGCCGATGACCGTCGCGGGCACGACCGAGCCGGGCGCCACGGTCACCCTGGCGGGTGCGGAGGTCGCCGTCGACCAGGACGGGGCCTTCGAGCTCGAGCTGGCCGCGGTGCCCGAGGAGCCCACGCTGGTCGCCACCGACGCCGCCGGCAACGTCACCGAGCAGGAGCTGGCCCTGGTCACCGTCCCCTCGCGGGTCGAGACCGATGAGCTGCGCACGGTGCACGTGTCCTTCTGTGGCTGGGCCGCCCCGTCGCTGCGGGAGCCGGTCCTGGACCTGGTGGAGCGGGGCGTGATCAACGCGGTCCAGCTCGACCTCAAGGACGAGACCGGCAAGGTCGGCTTCGACGTGCAGCACGAGATGGCGGGCCGCGTCGGCGCCGACACCCCGGACTGCGACGTCGACCTCGAGGCCGCCGTCGAGCAGCTGCACGAGCTGGGCGTGCCCGTCGTCGGGCGCATCGTGGCCTTCGCCGATCCCGTCCTCGCACGCTGGGCGTGGGACAACGGCGAGCGGGACTGGGTGATCCAGACCGCCGACAACCAGATGTTCACCGGCAAGTACGCGGGCTTCTCCAACTTCGCCGACGAGGAGGTGATCGACTACACGATCGCCGTCGCCGAGGAGGCCGCGCAGGCCGGCGTCGACCACATCCTGTGGGACTACATCCGCAAGCCCGACGGCCCCCTCGAGCAGTTCCACTTCGCGGGGCTCGAGACCACGCCCGAGGAGCAGCTGGTCGAGTTCACCCGCCGCGCCGACGAGCGTCTGGCCCCCTATGGCGTGCTGCACGGCGCCTCGCTGTACGGCGTCTCGGCGGACCGGCCGACCGAGGTCAGCCAGGACGTCGAGCAGATGGCCGACCACCTCGACTACGTGGCGCCGATGATCTACCCCAGCCACTGGGGGCCCGGCGAGTACGACGTGGCCGACCCGCTGCACCAGCCCTACGACATCTCGACGGCGACGCTCGAGATCTGGCTGGAGGCGACCGAGGGCAAGCGGGCTCGGGTGATCCCGTGGCTGGAGGACAGCAACTACCCCGTCAGCCTGGGCTATGCCGACCGCGCCGACTACGTGCGCGAGCAGATCCGCGCGACCTACGACGTGGGCATCCGCGAGTGGCTGCTGTGGGACTCCGCGGTCAGCTACACCGAGGCGGCCATGCTCGACCCCGACGACTGACGCCGCGGCTCACGCGCCCGCGGTGGCCGAGGGCGCCGCGAGCTGCTCGTCCCGCAGCCGGCCGACGCCATGGCGCTGGTCTGCGCGATCGGTCGCAGCTCACCGAGAGCGATCACGCGAGCGCACCTGTCAGGGTGATCACGCCACCGGTGAAGATCGCCGCGCCCACGAGCACGACCCCCGTGCGCACGCCGCGCCGGCGGATGAGCCACGCCCCGGTGACGACGAAGGCACCCAGGAGCATAAGGGCGGCGGCGACGAGCATCTCGGTGTCGAACATCCTGGCTCCTCACGCCCCACCGGCCCGTCGACGAACCCACACCGCCCGTCGTCCCTCGTGCCGGCGCAGCCTAATGGGAGCCGGCCGCCCGGTCTGCGTGCGGGATCGCCAGCAGGCGCGACGGCGGGCCCTGGCCGATGGGCCGTCCCGGCCCCGTGGTCGCCTGGCAGCCTGAGGAGCCCCGCGCACCCGACGAGACCCTCGAGGATCCGTGAACACCGACACCGACCAGAGCGGCGAGCTCGACGAGCTGCTGCGCGAGGTCTCCGATCGCGCCCGTCCCGCGGCCGAGGACGGCGAGGTGGCCGACTACATCCCGGCCCTGGGCGACCTCGATCCCAGGCGCTTCTCCCTGGCCGCCACCGAGATGGACGGAACCGAGCACACCACCGACGATGCGGACGTGCCCTTCCCCATCCAGTCCATCTCGAAGGTGTTCGCCCTCGTGCTCGCCATGCAGAAGGCCGACCAGGGCTCGGGCGTGCGCGATGAGCTCTGGCGACGGGTCGGCCGGGAGCCGTCCGGAGACCCGTACAACTCGCTGGTCCAGCTCGAGCGCGAGCAGGGCGTGCCTCGCAACCCGATGATCAACGCCGGCGCGCTGCTCGTCGACGACGTGCTCCTCGACCACTGCGACGACGCCCGCGCCTCGATGCACGCGCTGGTCAGCGAGCTCGCCGGCGAGGAGGTCGGCGTCGACGAGGCGGTGATGCAGGCAGAGCGCGACACCGCGTCGCGCAACCGCGCGATGGCCAACCTCATGGCATCGTTCGGCAACCTCACCCACACCGTCGACGAGGTCCTCGACCTCTACGTGGACCAGTGCGCGATCTCGATGACCACGCGACAGCTGGCTCGATCGGTGCGCTTCCTGGCCAACGACGGCATCGATCCCGCCAGCGGCCGCCGCATCCTGTCCTCGACGCTGACCCGACGGGTGGCCGCGATCATGCTCACGTGCGGCACCTATGACGCGGCCGGCGAGTTCGCGTTCAAGGTCGGCCTGCCCTGCAAGAGCGGGGTGGCCGGGGCGATCGTCGCGCTCGTCCCGCGGCGCATGGGTGTGTGCGTCTGGTCGCCGCCGCTGGAGCCGTCGGGCAACTCCCTGGCCGGCCGGGTGGCGCTGAGCGAGCTGTCGGCCCGACTGAATCTGTCGATCTTCTGACACGTTCCGTCGGGCTCGGGCGGCGCCGCACGCACGTCGACGAGCGAGCCACCGCGGGCCACGGCCAGGCACGGGGCCACCGTCGCGAGCGCATAGGCTGCGCCCCGTGGATCCCGTGCCCCTGGAGCGCTTCGAGCACCTCGTCGACGATGCCCTCGACGAGGTGCCGCAGCAGCTGTTGGAGCACTTCGACAACGTCGTGGTGCTGGTCGAGGACGAGGATCCCGAGGAGCCCGGGCTGCTCGGGCTCTACGACGGGATCCCGTTGACCGAACGCGAGGACTACGGCGGAGTGCTCCCCGACGTCATTCACATCTATCGTCTG
>SKLC01000202.1 GCA_007123425.1 Nitriliruptoraceae bacterium | reverse complement strand
GATCGAGCGAGGAGGCGGGGTCCTCGTCGAGCAGGAGCTCGGCCAGGCCGATCGCGGCCTCGCGATGCCCGGGGGCGAACTCGAGGGCGTCGCGCAGCCGTGCGACGGCCTGCTCGCGCGGCAGCGTGCGCGCCTGGGCGACGGCCTCGTCGGCGGGCGTGGGCAGCAGGTCGTCGAGGAAGGTCTCGATCTGCGTCGCGGGCACGGCGCCGGTGAACTGTGCGACGACCTGCCCATCGCGGAAGCCCAGCACCGCCGGGATGCCCTGGACGCGGTGGGACTGCGCCAGCGACTGGTTCCGGTCCACGTCGACCTTGGCCAGCTCCACGCCGCCCTCGCGGGCGGTGACCGCCTGCTCCAGCATCGGCCCCAGCGTGCGGCACGGGCCGCACCACTCGGCCCAGAAGTCCACGACGACCGGCACCGTCTTGGACCGCTCGAGCACGGCGGAGGCGAAGGTGGACTCGTCGACGTCGTACACGTGCGGGGTCTGGGTCACGTGGCGTCCTCGTGTCACGGGCGTGCAGTGGGCATCCGGGCGGCGGCGGACGCCCACGAGGATACGGCCCCGCAGGGTTAGGCTCGCGGCCGAGGTCGAGGCGAGATGAAGGAGTGGCCGTGACCGAGGCCGGTGCCCCCGGGGGCGAGCGTCCCTCGATCCTGCTCCTCGACGGCCACAGCCTGGCCTACCGCGCCTTCTACGCGCTGCCCGACACGCTGCGCACGCAGACGGGGCAGCTGACCAACGCGGTGTACGGCTTCACCTCGATGCTCATCCGGCTGCTGGCCGACCGCCGTCCCGACGCCATCGCGGTCGCCTTCGACAAGGGCCGGGACGTGGCGCGCACCGAGGCCTTCCCGGAGTACAAGTCGAACCGGGCGGCCCCGCCCGACGAGTTCCGACCCCAGGTCGATCTCGCCAAGCAGGTGCTCGCGACGCTGCAGGTGCCGGTGCTCGAGGTCGCCGGCGTGGAGGCCGACGACGTCCTGGCGACCCTGGCGACCCAGGCGGTCGACGCGGGCTTCCACGCCTTCGTGGTCACCGGCGACCGCGACGCGATGCAGCTCGTCGACGAGCACACCACCGTGCTCTACACGCTGCGCGGTATCACCGAGATGGCCGAGATGACCCCGGGCGCCGTCGAGGAGCGCTACGGCGTCCCGCCCCGGGCCTACGTGGACCTCGCCGCCCTGCGGGGCGACACCTCGGACAACCTCCCCGGGGTGCCGGGCGTGGGGGACAAGACCGCCGCCAAGCTGGTGACGCGCTTCGGCGACGTCGATGGCATCTACGCCCACCTCGACGAGGTGTCGGGCAAGAAGGTGCCGGCGATGCTGGCCGAGCACGAGGAGCAGGTACGTACCAATCGGCGCATCATGCGACTGCGCCGCGACGTCGAGGTGGCGGCCGACCTCGCCGACCTGCGGCTGGGCGAGATCGACGTCGCCGCCGTCCGGGAGCTGTTCGGCACCCTGGAGTTCCGGGCGCTGTACGACCGCTTCGTCGCCGACGTGCTCGGCGAGCAGGAGGAGGCGGCCGCCACCGGGTTCGAGCGCACCCCGGTGCGGCTGGAGTCCGGCGACCTCGCCGCCTGGCTCGCCGACGTCGCCGGTCCGCTGGCGGTCACCAGCCAGATCGGCGACCGGCCACCCCACGTTCGGCTGGAGGGCCTGGCGCTGGCCACCGCCGACCGCGACCCCGTCGCGATGCGGCTGGCCGACCTCGACGAGGACGACCGCGCCGCGCTCGCCCGGGTCCTCGCCGACCCGACGGTGGGGATCGTCTGCCACGACCTGAAGAGCCTCGACCACGCCTGCCACGCCGAGGGCCTGACCGTCAGCGGCGTGACCATCGACACGGAGCTGGCCGCCTACCTGCTCGACCCCTCGCAGCGCACCTTCGACCTCGAGCGGCTCTCGCTGCAGCACCTGCAGCGCACGATCGCCCCGGAGACGGACGCGGACGACGAGGGCCAGCTGGCTCTCGAGGTCGACAGCGAGGACGACTGGGAGGCCCGCGCGCTGCGGGCCGAGGCCACCCTCCACCTCGCCGAGCACCTCGCGGGGCAGCTCGAGGAGCGCGGCCAGACCGACCTGCTGGGCACCATCGAGCTGCCGCTGGCGCCCGTGCTGGCCCGGATGGAGCGCGCCGGGGTGGCGATCGACCTCCACGTCCTCGATGACATCCGCGAGCGGCTGGCCGAGCGGGTCGACGAGCTCGAGCGGGAGGTGTGGGACCACGCCGGAAAGCGGTTCAACGTGGGCTCGGGCCCGCAGCTGCAGCAGGTGCTCTTCGAGGACCTCGAGCTGCCCAAGACCCGCAGGATCAAGACCGGCTACTCCACCGACGCACAGGCGCTGGCGCACCTGCTGGGCCTGCACCCCATCGTCGAGGCGATCCTGGAGTGGCGCGAGGTCAGCAAGCTGCTGTCGACCTACGTCGACGCGCTGCCGCCCCTGGTGGACCCCACCACCGGCCGGATCCACACCACGCTGTCGCAGACGATCGCGGCCACCGGCCGGCTGTCGTCGTCGAACCCCAACCTGCAGAACATCCCGATCCGTCGCGAGGAGGGGCGCGAGATCCGGCGCGCCTTCGTGCCGGGGGAGGGGTTCGGCCACCTGCTGGTGGCCGACTACTCGCAGATCGAGCTGCGGATCATGGCCCACCTCTCCGGCGACGCCGGGCTGCTGGAGGCCTTCGCGTCCGCCGAGGACGTGCACGCCACCACCGCCGCGAAGGTCTTCGACCTCCCGCTGGACGCGGTGGACGGGGCGCTTCGCGACCGCGCCAAGGCCGTCAACTACGGGCTGGCCTACGGGCTGACCGCCTTCGGCCTGAGCCAGCAGCTGGGGATCCCACCCGACGAGGCGCAGGAGATCGTCGACGCCTACCTCGAGCGCTTCCCCAAGGTCTCGCAGTTCCTCGAGGCGGCGGTCGAGGAGGCACGACGCTGCGGCTACACGACCACGATGTTCGGTCGCCGGCGCTACCTGCCCGACCTGCTCTCCGACAACCGCAACCGCCGCCAGATGGCCGAGCGCATGGCACTCAACGCCCCAATCCAGGGCACGGCCGCCGACGTGATCAAGCTCGCGATGATCGAGCTGTCGCGTGCGCTGGCGACCTCGGGCCTGCGCGCCCAGCTGCTGCTGCAGGTGCACGACGAGGTGATCCTCGAGGTCCCCGACGCCGAGCTGGCGGCCACGCGCGAGCTGGTGATCGAGCAGCTCTCCTCCGTGGTGGAGCTCGCGGTCCCGCTCGACGTCGACGTCGCCGTGGGCCCGACCTGGTTCGACGCCCAGAAGCACTGAGCATCCCGGCGGCAGGCGGGTCAGTCCGTCTCGCCGAGGGCAGCTTCGATCGCCGGAGCAGACGACTCGACCGCACAGCGCTGTAGCCGTGGTTCGAGGTTCGCGACCACCTCGGGCGAGCCGACCACCAGCAGCGGTCGCTCGGGCGCGAGATCGAGCATGGTGCGGGCCATCATCCGGCCCGGTCGGTCGTCGACGAGCCCCGTGACCACGGCGTCGGCCTGCTGGACCGCCGGGCACGGCTCCTGGCTGAGCACCGGACACTGGTCGCGCTCCGCCGGGCCCCCGCAGCCGATCGGGTCGTAGCCCCGCGCGCGCAGGTCGGCGACGAGCTCCGCGCGGACCTCGGGATCGGCGTGCTCGACGAGCACACGCGCAGCGCGCCAGACCGTCGACCAGGAGGGCGGGGGAGGCGGGGTGGT
>SKLC01000443.1 GCA_007123425.1 Nitriliruptoraceae bacterium | reverse complement strand
GCAGCTCGCGGCCGCCGCCGGTGCCGAAGGCGACGCCCGACGTGACGGCGACGCGGCCCCGGCTCATCCCAGCGCCGTGGCGACGGCGCGGCCGGCGGTCCGGCCGGAGAACAGGCATCCGCCGAGGAAGGTGCCCTCCAGCGACCGGTAGCCGTGCATGCCCCCACCGCCGAAGCCGGCGACCTCGCCCGCCGCGTAGAGGCCGTCGAGCGGCTCGCCGCCGGGCTGCAGCACCCGGGCGTCGAGGTCGGTCTCGAGGCCTCCCAGCGTCTTGCGGGTCAGCACGTGGAGGCGGACGCCGATGAGCGGACCCGCCTCGGGGTCGAGCAGCCGGTGGGGCGCGGCGACCCGGACCGCCTTGTCGCCGAGGTAGGTGCGGGCGCCGCGGATCGCGGTGACCTGCAGGTCCTTCGAGAACGGGTTGGCGATCTCGCGGTCGCGTGCCTGCACCTCCCAGCGCACCCGGTCGAAGTCGAGCAGGGGCTCGTCGGTGAGGGCGTTCATCGAGCGCACGAGCGCCTCGAGGCTGTCCTCGACCACGAAGTCGGCGCCGCGCTCCTTGAACGCCTCCACCGGGCCGGAGGCCTCGCCCGACGTCACGCGGGTGAGCAGCAGCGGGATGTCGCGGCCGGTGAGATCGGGGTTCTGCTCGGAGCCCGACAGGGCGAACTCCTTCTCGATGATGTCCTGGGTGCAGATGAACCAGGTGTGCTCGTGCCCGGTGGTCATGATGTGCTCGAGCGTGCCGAGCGTGTCGAAGCCGGGCAGGCACGGCACGGGCAGGCGCCGGCCGGTCGCGTCCAGCCACAGCGAGGAGGGCCCGGGCAGGATCCGGATGCCGTGGTTGGTCCAGATCGGGGCGTGGTTCTCGATCCCCTCCACGTAGTGCCACATGCGGTCGCGGTTGACCAGGTTGGCGCCCGCCTGCTCGGAGATGCCCAGCATGCGGCCGTCGACGTGGTCGGGGACGCCGGAGAGCATGTGCTCGGGTGGGGTGCCCAGCCGGGACGGCCAGTTGCGGCGCACCAGGTCGTGGTTCGCGCCGATGCCGCCGGCGGTGACGATCACCGCCTCGGCGCGCAGGTCGAAGTCGCCCACCTCGACGCGGGAGCTCCTGGTGCCGCGCTCGACCGCGCTGGGCTCCAGGACCCGGCCGCGGACCCCGGTGATCGCGCCTGCGCTGCGGGTCAGCTCATCGACCCGGTGGCGGAAGCGCAGCTCCACCAGCCCGCGCTCGACACCGGCGCGCACCCGGCGCTCGAAGGGCTCGACCACCCCGGGGCCGGTGCCCCAGGTGATGTGGAAGCGCGGCACCGAGTTGCCCGGACCGGTCGCCAGGTGACCGCCGCGCTCGGCCCAGCCGACGACCGGGAACCACCGCATCCCCTGGGCGTGCAGCCAGGAGCGCTTCTCCCCGGCCGCGAAGTCGACGTAGGCCTCGGCCCATCTCATCGGCCAGTGGTCCTCGTCCCGATCGAAGCCGGCGGTGCCGAGCCAGTCCTGCCAGGCGAGCTCGTAGGAGTCGCGGATGCGCATGCGACGCTGCTCGGGCGAGTCCACGAAGAACAGCCCACCGAAGGACCAGTGGGCCTGGCCGCCCAGGCTGGCCTCGGGCTCCTGGTCGACCAGGACGACCCGGCGGCCGGCGTCGGCCAGCTCGGCGGTGGCGACGAGGCCCGCCAGCCCCGCCCCCACCACGATCACGTCCGCGTCGGCCATCTGGGGCCTCCCGTATCGGCGCATCGGAGGTGTCGGCCGGGCCGTGTCGGACCCGGCGAGCCACGACTGTAGGCGCTCGCGGTTGCCTCCCGGGCCTACCCTGGGGCGTCGTGACCACCACCAATCGCGCCCCCGCGAGCACGCCCGGCCGCGCCGAGGCGAGCACCAGCAGCCGTGCCGGAGGGCAGGGCGCGTCCGACGCGTCGTGGCCCTGGCGCCGGTGGCAGCGGCCACCCTTCGGGGGCGTCGCTGGCGGGGTGGCGCTGCTGTGCCTGTCGCTGACCCCCTCGCTGGTCCCCCGGCACTGGCTGCTCCAGGGAGCCGTGAGCGGGGTCTCGGCCGCGATCGGGTACGGCCTCGGGGTCCTGATCAGCCACCTGGTCCGCCAGCTCGTCCCCCGCTGGCGCGAGCCGGCCGCGGACGTCAAGCGTGGGACCTGGTGGGCCCTGTGCGGCGTCTCGCTGGTCGCGATCGCGACCTTCGGGGTCTACGCGGGCGTCTGGCAGCGCGAGCTGCACCAGCTGATGGGCATCGAGGACCCACCGGCCTCCTCCTACCTGGGCACCGTGGTCGTGGCCGCGCTCCTGATGGTCGCGCTGGTGCTGCTGGGCCGTGGGGTCCGCCTGGCCGCGCGCTGGGTCGGCGAGCACCTGCGCCGGTGGCTGCATGCCGACCTCGCCGCCGTGCTGGGAGCCGTGATCGTGGGGGTGCTCCTGGTGGGCAGCGTCGAGGGCGTGGTGCTGCGGGCGACGCTGATCGTCGCCGACCGCAGCTTCCAGGCGGTCAACGAGGCCGTCGCCGAGGACGTGGCCGTCCCCGAAGGTCCGCGGCGCTCGGGCGGTCCCGGCTCCCACGTCGCCTGGGAGGATCTGGGCTCGCAGGGGCGCGCCTTCGTGGCGGGCGCCGTCGAGCCCGAGGAGCTCGTCGCCGTCAACGGGCGGGTCGCGGCGGAGCCGATCCGCGTCTACGCGGGGCTCGACAGCGCCGCCGACCTCGACGAGCGCGCGGAGCTGGCCGTCGCGGAACTCGAGCGCACCGGCGCGTTCGAGCGCGAGGTGCTGGTCGTGGCCGGCGCCACCGGGCGTGGCTGGGTGAACCCGGTGGCCGCGGCCGCCATCGAGCACCTCCACGACGGCGACACGGCGCTGGTCTCGATGCAGTACTCCTACCTGCCGAGCTGGCTGTCGTTCCTGGCCGACGTGGAGCGCGCGGCGGAGGCGGGCGACGAGCTGCTCACCCACGTCCATGCGCGCTGGTCGCAGCTGCCCGCCGACGAGCGCCCGAGGCTGCTCGTCTACGGTGAGAGCCTGGGCTCGCTGGCGATGGAGTCGGCCTTCGAGGATCTGGACGACCTGCGCGCGCGCACCGACGGGGCGCTGTTCGTCGGACCGCCGAACGTCAACCCCCTGTGGCGCGATCTCGTCGCCGACCGGGACGAGGGCAGCCCCCAGCAGCTGCCCGTGCTCGACGACGGGGTGGCGGTGCGCTTCGCCACCTCGGCGGCGGATCTCGGGCGTCCTGCCGCGCCCTGGGAGCGCCCACGGGTCGCCTATCTCCAGCACCCGTCGGACCCGGTGGTGTGGTGGTCGCCGCGGCTCGCGGTCCAGCGGCCCGCCTGGCTCGCCGAGCCCCGGGCCGACGACGTGCTCGAGCAGATGCGCTGGGTCCCGTTCGTGACCTTCTGGCAGCTGGCCGCCGACCTCGCCCATGCCGACCAGGTGCCCGCGGGCCACGGCCACGACTACGGCACGCTGGTCATGGACGGCTGGTGGGCGGTGGCGCCCCCCGACGGGTGGAGCGAGACCGAGCTCGCGCGCCTGCGGGCGGTGCTCGAGGAGGTCGACGACGCGGCGTGAGGTCCGGGGCGCGGCCCGCCCCAGGGGCGGCTCACCCGCGCAGGCGCGCTCGGATGGCTCGGGCCAGCGCGGGCCCGATCCCCTCGACCGAGGTCAGCTCCTCCTCGTCGGCGGCCCTGAGCGCGGCGAGGCTGCCGAACCGCTCGACCAGCGCCGCGGTCCGGGCCGG
>SKLC01000090.1 GCA_007123425.1 Nitriliruptoraceae bacterium | reverse complement strand
TCGAGCTGTTCTCCGACGCGCTGGGCGAGCCCGGGTCGGGGGCAGAGACCTACCTCGACATGCTTCGCACGAACGCGGAGCGCATCGCGGATGGGCTCGCCTGAGCGAGACCTGCCATCCTGGGTCGGGCCGGCACCCTCGGGCGCCGGCCCGACGCCGTGCCCGCCACCCACCGACGGGAGATGCCCGTGCTGGAGCTGCTCACCGAGCCGTTCGCCTACGGCTTCATGCGCACCGCGCTGCTCGCCGGGCTGCTCACGGTGGTCACCAGCTCGCTGATCGGCACCTGGGTGGTGCTGCGCGGCATGGCCTTCATGGGGGACGCGCTCGCCCACGGGGTGCTGCCCGGCATCGCGATCGCCTTCCTCCTGGGCGGCAACCTGCTGCTCGGCGGGGCGCTGAGCGCGGCGGTCATGATCGGGGGGGTCTCGCTGGCCAGTGCCCGCAGCCGGCTGGGCGAGGACACCAGCATCGGGTTGCTGTTCGTGGGCATGCTCGCCGCCGGTGTGGCGATCATCTCCAAGCGCGGGGCCTACGCGGGGGATCTGACCACGATCCTGTTCGGCGATCCGATCGGGGTCACCGCCGCCGACCTGCGGATCATCGCTGCGGCGGTCGTGGTCACCCTCGTGGTCACCGTGCTCTTCTACCGCCCGTTCCTGGTGCTCTCGTTCAGTCAGGCGAAGTCCAAGGTGCTCGGACTGCGGCCCGGCATCACCCACATCGTGATGCTCGCCCTCGTGGCGCTGGTCGTGGTCACCTCGTTCCGCACGGTCGGCACGCTGCTGGTGTTCGCGTTCCTCGTCGCGCCGCCCGCCACCGCCTCGCTGATCTCGCGACGGGTGCCGGTGATGATGGTCACGGCCATGGGCGTGGGGGCGCTCGCCGTGGTGGTGGGCCTGCTGATCAGCTTCCACTACGCGACGGCCACCGCCGCGACCATCGCGGGCATCAGCGTGCTGGTGTTCTTCCTCGTGCTGGCCGGCCAGGAGGTCCGTGACCGCTACCGGGCGGCGCGGCGCCGCGCACCCGCCGCCACGGCCTGAACGCGACGGCGCCGAGGTGCGCGCAGGCCTCGCCGGACGTCAGGCGCAGGCGCCGCAGGTGCCCAGCAGCTCGAAGCGGTGGGTCTCCACCTCGAAGTCCCGCTCGCGGCCGGCGTCACGGGCCGCGGCCCGCAGGGTCTCCTCGACCGACTCCGAGAGCAGCACGTCCTCGATGTCGCCGCACACCGCGCAGACGAGGTGGTGGTGGTGCTCGGAGAGCTCCTCGTCGAGCTCGTAGCGCGCCACGTCGTCGGTGGACACCAGCCGGCGGACCGCGCCGCACTGCTCGAGGATCGCGAGGTTGCGGTACAGCGAGCTCTGCGACTGGCGCGCGCCGGCGTCGATGAGGTCGGGAATCGTTACCGGGCGCCCCGCCTCGGCCAGCAGGTCGACGAGCTGGCGCCGTCCCAGCGTGTAGCGCTGGCGGGTGCGGCGCAGCTGGTGGGCGACGGTGGTGTGGAGGTCCGAGCTCATGGGAACGATGATAGGGCACGTTCTCGGAATCGGCGAGACGGGCCCGGCCGCCGGCACGACCCTACCGGGGGTGTCGCCGGGTGCCGTGCACCGTGGGCCGGGCGACGCCGACCCCCGTGCTGGTGTGCCGCAGCGGGGCGGGAGGCGCGAGCCCACGGGATACACTCCGCGGGGTGCCGGTCACGGCACTCGCGCGGCGGCACCGGCCGCCCATCGTCGTCCTCCGGAGCTCGTAGCTGTGCGCATCACCGTCGTCCGCGCCGTCATCGTCCTGACGCTCGCGGCCCTGCTGGCCGCGTGCGGCGGTGCCGGCGGCCAGGTCGCCGCCACCGTCAACGGCGAGCAGATCGAGCGCGACCTGCTCCAGCGCATGGTCCGCGCCCAGCTGGCGACCCAGGGGGTCGACCCCCAGGACCTCGAGGCGGGGGAGCGCGCCGAGCGGGTCACGCCCGTCCAGCAGCAGCTGCTCACCGCGCTGATCCAGTTCGAGCTGCTCGAGCAGCTCGCCGACGACTTCGACATCGAGGTCGACGACGATGAGGTCGACGCCGCCTTCGACGAGCAGGTCGCGCAGTTCGGCGGCGAGGACGCCTACCTGGACGAGACCGGGATGACCGAGGAGGAGTTCCGCAACCTCGTGGTGGCGACCCAGGTCCGCATCGAGGGCCTGATCGAGCACCTGACCGAGGACGTCGGCGAGCAGGAGCTGCGCGACGCCTACGAGGCCCAGCGCGAGACCCGCTTCGAGACCCGCGCCGTGCGCCACATCCTCGTCGAGTCCGAGGACGAGGCCGACGATGTCGTCGACCAGCTCGAGGACGGCGCCGACTTCGGCGAGCTGGCCGGCGAGGTCTCGGAGGACCCCGGCAGCGCCCCCCACGGTGGCGAGTACGACCACCAGCCCCGCGGGCAGTACGTCGAGGCCTTCGACGAGGCGGTCTGGGAGTCCGAGATCGGCGAGCTCGTCGGCCCGGTCGAGACCGAGTTCGGCTTCCACGTCATCGAGGTGACCGACGAGGAGTCGGCCGAGTTCGAGGACGTCCGCGACGAGCTCGAGCAGGAGCTGACCGGCGGCGAGGCCCAGCAGTCCTTCCAGGCCATGGTCGAGCAGGCCTTCGCCGAGGCCGACATCGAGGTGGACTCCGCCTACGGGCGCTGGGACACCACCCAGGGCCAGGTCGTCGACGTCGAGCGGCTCGAGCCCGAGCAGTTCGACGAGCAGGATGGCATCCCGCAGGAGCTGCTCGACCAGTTCCCCGACGGCGAGATCCCCGAGGAGCTGCTCGAGCAGTTCGAGGAGTTCGAGCAGGAGCTCGAGCAGCAGGGCGGCGCGGGCACGCCGTGAGCCAGGCCCCCGACGCCGACCGCCCGCACGGCGAGCCGCCGCGGGTGGTGCTCGTCGAGACCTCCGACGCGCTGCCCGGCCTGCTGCCCTTCCAGGCGTGGGACGTGCTGGGCACCGCGCCGGTCGTGCTGCTGCGCGACCCGGACGCCCACCCCTCCGCGCCGCACCTGTACTTCGCCGGCCTCGACCTCGAGGCGGTCGAGCCCGCGCCGCTCGAGCGCGGCGACCTCGATCTGACCCGCCCCGGGGACCCCGGCGACCGGCGGCTGGCCAAGGCCCTGCTGCAGCGGGCGGTGCGCGAGGGCGTCGCCGTCTACCTCCTGGGCCCCGACGACGAGCGGCTCGCTCCCGTGCTGGGCGGCATCGCCCCCGATGAGGGCGCCGAGGTGGAGCTGGTGTTCCTCGCCCAGGAGCCCGAGGGCTCGTCGCTGCTGCGGCTGGTGCAGGTGATGCGCCGCCTGCGCGACCCCGAGCACGGGTGTCCCTGGGACGTGCAGCAGGACCACGCCTCGCTCACCGGCCACCTCGTCGAGGAGGCCTACGAGGCCATCGACGCGATCGAGCGCGACCACGACGTCGACCTGCAGGAGGAGCTCGGCGACGTGCTGCTGCAGGTGGTCTTCCACGCCCAGATCGCCCGCGACCGCGGCGCCTTCGCGATCGACGACGTGGCCCGCGGCATCGCCGACAAGCTGGTCCGCCGCCACCCCCACGTCTTCGCCGACACCGACGTCGCCGACGCCGACGAGGTCAAGGCCAACTGGGACCGGATCAAGACCGAGGAGAAGGCGCGCACGGGCCCCTTCGACGGGGTCCCCGCCGCGATGCCCGGCCTGCTGCTGCTCGAGACCCTGCAGCGCAAGGCCGCCAAGCACGCGGTG
>SKLC01000127.1 GCA_007123425.1 Nitriliruptoraceae bacterium | reverse complement strand
CGTCGCTCAGCGCCTGCGCGCCCGGCGCGAGCTGCGGTGGCGCGTCGCGGTCGTCGCCGTCGGCGGCGTGCGCGCCGACGACGAGCAGGTCGGCCTCGGCTTCGGCGAGCGGGGTGGTGACGACCTCGAAGCTGGGCACGGTGGCGCTCCTGGGATGGACGGCGCGCGCGATCCTAGTGGCCCCTCGGGCGAGGGCCGCGTGGCACCGAGCGAATGTGCCGTCGTGGACCGGCGGGGGCGTGGACGGGCGGGTCGTGCCGGGCGGGATGGTGAGCAGGCGGGTCGTGGGCGCGTGTGCCGTGGCGGGCAGCCCGGCGTAGGCTTGTCCGCATGAGCGAGGAGCCGATTCCCGACCCCACGCCCCCCGAGCGGGTTCGCCCCGTCGACGTGCGCGACTTCGTCGACTTCGCCACCGACCGGGCGCGCCGCGTGCGGGTCCACGCCACCGAGCGGCTGGCCATGGACGTCTGGTGCCTCGAGCCGCGGCAGGCGACGCCCACCCTGCACCTCGACGAGGACGTGGCCTACACCGTCATCGCCGGGCGCTCCTGGTTCGTGACGGACGAAGGCGAGATCGGGCTCGACCCGATGGGCGGCATGCTCGTGCCCGCAGGCGTGGTGCACGGCTTCGAGAACCGCGGTGCGGACCCCCTGATCATCACCGCCGCCAGCGGCCCCCCCGGCGACGCGCCGGCCGATGCGCCGGTCAGCGACGATCAGGCGGCGGTGGTGCGCCCGCGCGAGCCGGGGCTGCTGCGCCGCACGATGGACCGTCTGCTGGGGGGCGGGTCGGCCTGATCGGCCACCGTGCGGGCACGGCCGCGCCGATGCCCCGTGTGCCGCCCGGTGTTGTGTCGGGGCGCTGCCTCGGCCAGACTGCCCCGTCATGCGACCAGGACCCCCGCGCGGTGCGACCTCCACGCTCGACGTGGTGGTCACCGCCGACATGGCCCCCTACGCCCTGGACGGTGGGGTGGCCCCACCCGTCTGCGGTACCGCCGCACTGGGCGAGCGGGTCGAGCAGGTCTGTCGCACGCTGCTCGAGCCGCACCTCGAGGACGGCGAGCAGGGCGTGGGGGCGGCGCTCGAGCTCGCCCACCGCCTGCCCGTGCCCGTGGGCGAGACGATGAACCTCACCGCCACGGTGGCCACGGTGGGGCCGACCACGCTCGTGTGCGAGGTGCTGGTCCGCCATGCGGGCGTCAACGTCGCCCGCGGATCGTTCGAGCAGCGCGTGGTGCCCGAGGCCGAGCTGCAGGCGGAGGCGGACCAGCGGCGGACCCTGCCCGGCTGACGCTGCCCGCTGATCGGCGCGGGCTCGCCCCGCTCGGACGGCCCCCGGCGTTCGCACCGCACCACACGGTGGGGGCGCGCGGGCACGTGCCGGGGCCCCGTCGCCCATGCTCGTGGTGAAGCGATTCCCGTACGCACCCGACCTCGAGGAGCCGACGGATGTTCGACCGTCGCCGACAGACCAACCGAACCGGCGAGCGCCTGACCTGGATGCTCGGCGGCGCCCTGCTGGGCGCCGCCGCGATGTACCTCGCCGACCCCAAGCGCGGTCGCGACCGCCGTCAGGCGCTCCAGGAGCACGGCAGCGAGCTCGCCCGAGAGGTGACCAGCCTCGCCGCGGGCGGGACCGACCCTGCCGTGGAGGGCGCGGCCGACGAGCTCACCCCCGATCTCAAGGACCCCAGCGATGCGGTCCTGATCGAGCGCGTGCGCTCCGATGCCGTGGGACCCAGCACGGCACGCAACTCCGCGATCGTCACCACGGTCGAGGGCGGCGTGGTGTCCGTGCGCGGGCAGGTCGACGAGCCCGCCCAGCGCGACGACCTGCTGCAGCGCATCCGCGGGGTCGAGGGCGTCGAGGACGTCATCGACCTCACCCACCTGCCCGACGAGCCGGCGCCCACCCGCAGCTGACCGGGACGTCGCGCTCACCCGAGCTCGCGCTTCTGGCGCGCCCGGGTGGCGGTGGCCTCCGCCACCGCTGCCAGGCGCGCCAGACTGCGTCCGAACACCCGGCGCAGGACCGGCAGCGCCAGGGTCGTCGCTCCCCACGCCCCGACACGTCCCAGCGGGGGGTCGATCTCCTCCCACCACGTCACGCGCGTGGCCTGCGGGTCCAGCGCCTCGAGCTCGAAGCCTCCGTCGCCGGTGATGATGCTGCCCAGGTGGCGCACCTCGAGGGCCGCCGGCTCGTCGTAGCGGGTCACGCGCATCACGTCCTCGACGGTCAGCCCGAGCAGCAGCGTGGGACAGCGCAGGGTGACGCCGACCCCGGCACGCTGGGGCGTGAGCACCTCGACCGCCTTGGCATCCAGCATCCAGCGTGGCTGCTCCTCCCACCGGGTGAGCACCTCCCACACCACCTCGGGTGGCGCGTCCATCACGCGCGTGACCTCCAGGCGCACCGCCGCCTCCTGCTCGTCGCCGACACCCCGGACGCTAGGCTCTCGCGCACATGGTCCGGGGCACCGGGCCCTGGCCCTTGGGCCCGGTCACGAGGCCGAGTGCCCGCCAGGCTGCCGCCGCCCCGACCGCGAACAGCGCGACGACCGCGACCCCGACCGTGACGCCCCCGGCACCGCGTCCGTGGCGGCCACGACGAGAGGACCACCTGCCGTGTTCGCTGACATCGACGGCAACACCCTGCACTACGTCAGCTACGGCGAAGGGCCGCCGGTCGTGTTCGTGCACGGCCTCGGTGGCTCCGCCAACGTGTGGCACGGCGTGATGCAGGCGATGAAGCAGCACCATCACTGCATCGCCATGGACCTGCGCGGCCACGGCCGCAGCCAGGGGCGGGGCAAGTTCTCGATCGAGGGATGGGCCAAGGACGTCCAGCGCCTCATCCGCCACCTCGAGCTCCCATCGGTCACGCTGGTCGGCCACTCGCTGGGCACCCTGGTGGTCCAGCACCTCGCGCAGACGAGCCCCGAGACGTCCGATCAGCTCGTGCTGTGCGGCGGCATCTCCTACTTCCAGCCCCCCACCAGCGACGCCTACCGCGAGCGCGCCGACCTCGTGGAGCAGGAAGGGCTCGACGCGCTGGTGGATCCCTGGCTGGAGGGAGCCGTCTCGCCGCAGAGCCACGCGACGATGGCGGGCCTGAGCGGCATGCTGCGGGAGCTGTTCCTGCGCAACGAGCCCGCCAGCTACGCCAAGTCCTGCCGCGCCCTGGCCGACGCCCCGCGCATCCGCCGCGACGAGATCGGCCAGCCGACCCTCATCGTCACCGGCGCCCACGACCGCTCCACGCCGCTTGCGATGGCCGAGGAGCTCAAGTCCTCCATCCCCGTCAGCCGCGTGAAGGTCCTGCCCGACGTCGGCCACTGGCTGCCGGTGGAGGCGCCGGGGCCGCTGGCCGCCGGCATCCTCGAGTTCCTCACCTAGGACCCGCGGCCGGCGCGGGCCCCGACCGCCGTCGACGGGCCTCCTGCCGGCGCGTTGCGAGAAGAGACTCGTGCAGCAGCTGCTCCCGTCACCGGCCCCCGCACAGCTCGAGGACCTCTACGCCGGGCTGACGCTGCCCGAGCCCGAGCCCGGCGCGTGCTGGGTCGCCGTGGGCATGATCGCCTCCCTGGACGGCGCCTCGAGCCACGAGGGCCGCTCCGGGGCGCTCGGCGACGAGGCGGACCGGCTCGCGCTCAGCCGGCTTCGCGATGCCGCCGACGCGGTGCTGGTGGGCGCGGCCACGGTCCGTGGCGAGGGCTACGGGCCCCTGACGGCCACGGCCGAGCGG
>SKLC01000307.1 GCA_007123425.1 Nitriliruptoraceae bacterium | reverse complement strand
GCGCTGGGCTTCCGCGACGGCGCGGCCGCGGTGGCCCACGTGCGCCGGCTCACGACCGGGGTGAGCCGGCGGGCGCGGACGCTGCGGGCCGTCCTGCCGGCGATCCTGCAGGTGCTGCAGGACACCCCGGACCCCGACACGGGGCTGGCGTCGCTGCGCGATCTCCTCGACGCCCACGGCGACTCCACCAAGCTGCTCTCGCGGTTGCGCGATCACCCGCCGGCAGCCGACCTGCTGGCCCGCGTGCTGGGCACCAGCCGCGTCGCCGGTGAGCTGCTCGTGGGCCAGCCGGCCGGCGTCGACTGGCTCGACGACGACGCGCTGCGCGACCAGCCCCGCACGCGGGACCAGCTGGTGCGCAAGGCGCTGGGACGGCTGCACTGGCAGGACACCACCGATGCGCTGCGACGCTTCAAGCGCCACGAGCTGCTGCGCATCGTGCTGCGCGACCTCAACGGGGACACCACCGTCAGCGGGGTGGGGGAGGAGCTCACCGCGCTCGGGGAGGCCTGCCTCGAGGGCGCGCTGCGGGCGGAGCTGTCCGCCCAGGCGCGGCGGGCGGGCCTCGCCGATCCCCGGCAGCTGCCCGTGCGGGTCGCGATCGTGGGCATGGGCAAGCTCGGCGGCGGCGAGCTGCACTACGTCTCGGACCTCGACGTGCTGTTCGCGCACGCGCCGACCGAGGGCGCCGACGAGCAGGAGGCCACGCGCCTCGCGCTGAGCATCGCCGGCAACGTGATGCGGTCCCTGTCGGCGATCACGGCCGAGGGCGCGGCCTTCGATGTCGACGCGGACCTGCGGCCGGAGGGCCGCAACGGTCCCCTCTCCCGGACCCTGGCGTCGTACGAGGCCTACTGGCAGCGCTGGTCGGAGCCCTGGGAGCACCAGGCGCTGCTCCGAGCCCGCCCGGTGGCCGGCGATGCCGAGCTGGGCGCCGCGCTGGTGGACGCCGCGGGCGCCTGGGCCTACCCAGAGGACTTCGACCACGCCGCCGCGACCCGCATGCGTCGGATGAAGGTGCGCATCGAGCAGGAGCGCGTCCCCCGGCGTGTGGACCCCGCCCGGCACCTCAAGCTCGGCCCCGGGGGGCTCGCGGACGTCGAATGGACCGTCCAGCTGCTCCAGCAGCAGCACGGCCGCGGGCACCGGGCGCTGCGCACCCCGTGCACCTTGAGCGCGATCGACACGCTGCAGGACGCCGATCTGCTCGAGCACCGTGACGCCGCGTGGCTGCGGGACGGCCACCGCTTCCTGTCGCACGTGCGCAACCGGCTCTACCTCCTGCGGTACCGCAACGTCGATGTGGTGCCGTCCGGCCACGACGAGCTCGAGCGGCTCGCGCGCGCGCTGGGCTACGGGCGCGGCGGGTGGCAGGAGCTCGAGGACGAGTGGCGCCGCAACGTGCGCCACGTCCGGCGCGTGTGCGAGCGCGTGTTCTACGGCATCGAGCCCGACCCCACGCTCATCGACGAGCGCTGATCGGGCCGGGCCGCGGGGCTCAGGGCACCGGTACGGGCAGGCCGCCGACCGTGGCGCCGTCGTCCTGCGTGCGCCCGAGCGCGCCGCCCAGCGCGCCGGGGGACGACGTCGCGGCCTCGGCGACCGGGCCGGTCAGCGACGGCAGCGGACAGGCGAACCCGAACGCGGATGCCTCGGCGCGTGCGGTGGCGGTGGGGTCGGCCTGCAGCCACCGTTCGAACACGGGGGCGGCCACCGTGGTCCGCTCCTCGGTGGGCTCGTCGACGGCACCCACCCGCAGGACGTCGATGCCGCGGACGAGGTCGCTGGTGTAGACGATGTCGCTCTTGGCGACGTCCCCGGTCGCGGTGCGCACGACCCGGCCGTCCTCGTCCCGCTCGGGCACCCAGTAGGCGCTCCAGACCTCCGAGGCCTGCGGGACCCAGTAGCCGACCTGCCGGATGTCACCCGGGTCGTCGACGTCCAGGATGCGCAGCCCCTGCTGGTAGAAGCCCTGGGCGACCAGGCCGCTCTGGTGGTAGTCGAAGTAGTGGGCGGAGCAGAAGGCGCCGGCGGGGGTGTCGATCCCGGTGTCGAAGACCTCGGTGTTCCACCGGCCGAGCGGGGTCACCGTGCCGCCGTCGACCTCGCCCAGCGCACCGGTGCCCGCCTCCACCTCCCCGGGGTCGAGGGTGTCCACGCCCCAGGTCTCGAAGCTGCCCTCGTCCTCGCAGGTCGGGTCGATGTAGTCCTCCTCGGTGGCGAGCAGGACGTTGCCCCGGTCCACGTGGTACTCCGGCAGCTCGCGGTCGGGCTCGCTGGTGGCCACGCCGCCGGGCCCCCCGGCGTGGTCGGGCCGGCCCGGCTGGCCGGCGTGGTCCGGTCGGCCCTGGGTGCCGCCGACCTCGGGGCCCACGGTGGCGTTGGGCCGGATCGTGTTGTGCAGGATGAAGTTGTTCCAGTCCGGGTCGGTGCCGAACTCGTCGGTGGTGTTGAGCAGCTGCGGGTCGGTGGGGTCGGTCACGTCCCAGGCCGCCGCGCCGTTCCAGCCCACCTGCCACATCACGCCGGCGCCGTCCTGGTCCCAGTCGTGCCCGCCGAAGGCGCTGTCGACCGTCGTCAGCTCACGCGGGTCGCCGAGGTCGGTGAGGTCGAGGATGGAGAACTCCTGGTCGTTGCCGGCCGTGTAGGCGTAGTGGCATTCGGGATCGACGCAGGTGATGGTGTGCGTGCTCGTGCTGGCCTCGCCGCCGGAGACCAGCTGCGGGTCGGTGGGGTCGGTGACGTCGACGATGTAGACGTAGGAGCCCGACACCTGGGCGTCCGGCCCGGATTCCATGATGCCGGCGCCGAAGAGGTCGAGGCCGACGGTGACGAAGGTGGTGCCGTCCTCGCGATGCTGGGCGAGCCCCATCGAGACCGCTTCGTTCTGGAAGAACGCCATCGGCTCGGTGCCCACCAGGCGCGGCCGCTCGGGGACGGAGACGTCGTAGACGTCGATGCCGCGCAGCGTGGACTGGTAGAGGTACTCGCGCTCGGGATCGAAGGTCGCCGAGATCGCCGGCGCAGCGGGCACGTTGAGCAGCAGCTCGACGCCGTCGCTGAGCAGCGGGACCTCGGCGCCCACGACCGGCACCCCGGCGAGCGGCGAGGTCGCCTCGTCCAGCGGCAGGGGTGCGAAGCCCAGGGTGAGCGCGGCGGCGGTGGACAGGGACAGCAGTCGGAGACGGCGCACGGGGACCTCCTGGAGGGCACACCGATCCGTTCGCCGTCCGGGTCGCGAACTCCTGCCTGGCGGCGTGATCGCGTGCCAGCGCCGGACAGGCCCGGACCCCATCGCGCTCCGGGCTGCCGGAGAGGTGGGGGCCAGGCCGTACCCTGAGGGAGTCGGCGCGGCACGTCGACGGGATGGAAAGGCGCACCACCGTGTGGCGTGAGGGCTATGTCTCCGGCGGGGACACCCGGTTCTTCGTGCGTGCCCTGGGGCACGGCGACGACCTCGCGGTGCTGCTGCACGGCTGGCCCGAGGACGGCTCGAGCTGGCGTCGGGTGGCACCACTGCTCGTCGACGCCGGCTACCGGGTCGCGTGCCCCGACCTCAAGGGCTTCGGTGCGACCGACACCCCGCACCGCGGCTACGACGCCGAGACCCTGGCCGACGAGATCAGCCAGCTGATCCGCAACCTGCACGTGCGCCGGGCGGTGCTGGTCGGCCACGACTGGGGCGGGGCGGTGGCCCTGGCCACCGCGTTCCGCCATCCGGGGCGCGTGCAGGCCCTGGCCGTCGCCTCGTCGCCCTTCCGCCAGCTCGACCTGCGGCGGTCGTGGCACATCCCGCTGTGGAACCTGCCGGTGGCGCCGGAGGTCGCGTTCCGCGTGGCCGCACGACCGCTGGTGGCCGCGGCCGTGCGGTACTCGGCGGTCGTCACGGAGGCGTTCACCGACGACGTGCTGGACGCCTACGCCGCCGCGGTCGCCCGCGACCCGGCCGCCTGGCTCTCGTACTACCGCACGCTGTCGCGGCGGGCGATCGCGGCCTGGGCGATGCGTCGCGTTCGTGGGCGCACGGGCCTGCTGCCCGATCCTCCGGCCCCGCACCGGCTCCGTGTCCCCACCGCCGTGCTGTGGGGGGAGCACGATCCGGTCACCCCGTTCCATCTCGCGCCCAGGGTCGCCCACGACCTCGATGCGGCGCTCGTGCCGATCCCGGGCGTCGGCCACTTCGTGCACGAGGAGGACCCGCTGGCCGTGGCCCGGGCCGTCATCGACCTCGCGGGGCGGGGGCAGGGCAGCCCCGTGCCGACCGGCGCCGAGCGGCCAGGCGACTGATCCGCCCGGCACCGGCCGGTGGCTAGCCTCATGTGAGCGCATCGACCACCCGTCGAGGCTCCGAGGAGCATCCGTGACCGATCCCAACGCCGACCGCGACGTCGACCGCGCCGATGGCGTGATGAACCGGATCGCCAAGGGCGGCCCCATCGCCACCGTGGCGATCGTGTTCGTGGCGCTGCTCATCGGGGCCTGGCTCATCGGGCTGCTGCGCTGAGCATGGCCGGCTGGAGACCGCAGGCCGTCGTCTTCGACTGCGACGGCACGCTGGCGGACACCGAGCCGCTGGCGGATCTCGCCTGGCGTGAGGCGCTGGCGGAGTTCGGCTACGAGGCGACCGACGAGGACTTCCGGCGGGTGATCGGCCACCCGTATCCCACCACGTTCGCGTACTTCGCCGCACGTGCGCCGCTGGGCGATGCCGACGAGTTCCGTCCCCGGGTGCGTGGTCGCTTCCAGCAGCTGCTCGACGAGCGGCTCGTGCTGCACGAGGACGCCGAGGCGACGCTGCACGCCCTGGCCGCCGACGGGGTGCCGATCGCGGTGGCCTCGTCGTCGTCCCGCGACCACGTGCTGCGCATCCTCGACCGCGGTGGCATCGCCTCGCTGGTGCAGGCGGTCGTCGGGGCCGACGACGTGACCGAGCACAAGCCCGCCCCCGAGCCCTACCTGGCCGCGGTCGCGGCCCTGCGGCAGGAGCCGGCGGCGTGCGCCGCCATCGAGGACACGCCCGTGGGCATCGACGCCGCGCGGTCGGCGGGGCTGTACACGGTGGGCGTGCTGCGGGGTTCCTTCGATCGCGTGCAGCTGGGTGCCGCGCACCGGGTGGTGGAGCGCATCACCCCGGCCAGCCTGTGCCATGGGCGCCACGCCACGGGCCCGGAGCGCGCATAGCCTCGGCGAGGCACGATCCGAGATCGAGCACCGGATCGCGGCGGTAGGCGAGCACGGGCGCGGCAGCCGTGCTTGGCTCGGGCATACGACAGCGGTGTCGGAGAAGGGACCGAGGTGGCACGGATCGTGGCGGGGATCGACGGCTCCACCCAGTCGCAGCGCGCGCTGCAGTGGGCGGTGGACGAGGCGGTCGCCCACGAGTGGGAGGTCGAGGCGGTCTACGTCTTCGAGCACACGCCGTCGTGGCAGCTCTACGCCTACGGCGAGGGGGTGGCCATGGGCGGCGAGCAGTGGACCCAGGAGAGCCGGGAGGCGACCGCCCGCACGGCCCAGGCCCTGGTCGACGAGGCGATCGCAGCGGTGCACAACCCCCACGGCGTGCCGGTCCACGCCGTCGTGGTCGAGGACCGGCGTCCGGCTCGCGCCCTGGTGGAGCGCTCGGCCACGGCCCAGATGCTCGTGATCGGCTCCCGCGGGCGCGGCGGCTTCGCCGGCCTGCTGCTGGGCTCGGTCGGGCAGCAGTGCGCCCAGTACGCCCGCTGCCCTCTGGTCCTGTTGCGCCACGAGAACGGCCACTGACATCTAGGCTCCCCCCGACGCACGGGAGGTGGGAGCCGATGCCGACCACACCACAGGAGCTCACGCGGCTGCACCGCGACGAGGCCACGGTCGAGCGCGTGGTGGAGCTGTTGGACCGTGACGGTCTCGCGATCGTCGAGGACTACCTCTCGCCGGAGCAGGTGGCGGCCAAGCGCGCCGACCTGCAGCGGGTGCTCGACGAGGTGCCGACCGGACGCAACGAGTTCGAGGGGTTCGAGACGCGCCGCATCTACGCGCTGTTCGCCAAGACCCGCGCCTTCGACGAGGAAGCGGTCGACCCGCTGCTGACCGGGGTGCTCGACCGCGTGCTCGGGGACGCGCAGCTCAGCGCCCCCGTGGGCATCTCGATCGGCCCGGGCGAGAGCGCGCAGCCGCTGCACCGCGACGACGCCGTCTACCCGCTGGGCGACCCCAAGCCGGAGCTCGTTCTCAACACGATGTGGGCGCTCGACGACTTCACGGAGGCCAATGGCGCGACGCTGGTCGCGCCCGGCAGCCACCGGTGGAGCGAGCCGCGTCCGCCGGAGCAGGTCGAGACCGTCCCGGCCACGATGCCGGCCGGATCGGTGATGTTCTTCCGCGGGAGCCTGCTCCACGGTGGGGGCGCCAACCGCACGGACCGCTCACGCCTGGGGGTGATCCTGCACTTCTGCGCCGCCTGGCTGCGTCCCCAGGAGAACCACGTCCTGGGCGTGCCGCGAGAGGTCGTGCGCGAGCTACCGCCGAGGCTGCAGGATCTGCTCGGCTACGGGGTGACCGGGCCGTTCGTCGGCAACGTCGACGGACGGCATCCACGCAAGTACCTCGCGTGATCTGACCGCGCCCGGGGCGGGCGCAGGGTGCTGGGGCGCCCACGAACAGGGGCAATGGAATGAACGTCGAACAGCTGGTCGAGGCATGGGGCGGGGTGGCCGTCACCGCGTTCGCGGTCCTCATCGTGATCGCCGTGGCCGGGGGCCTGATCGCCCGCGTGCTGCGCTATCAGTCGCTGCGCGCGCTGGCCCGGGGACAGGGCTGGCGGTGGCTGGGCCGCAGCGAGCGCTTCGGCCGCCTGGTGGCCTCCGCGTTCCCCGAGATGGTGGACGCGGCCAAGCGCTCGGCACGCCGGTCGGCGCGCCGCACCGCCAACGGCTCCTCGCAACGCGGCGATCTCGCCCGCCAGGCGGCCGGTCTGGCCCTGGACCTGTCGGGGGCGGGCACCCGGACCGACGCCAGGGTCCGCGGTCGCTGCGTCGCGGTCGCGCCCACCTCGGTGGGCGAGGCGACCGTGGGGGAGGCGCGGATCTCGGTGCGCACCTCCACCCGCGGGATCCCCCGGCAGGGTGGACGGCGCTCGGCGACCAGCTCGGCGAGCTGCACAGCGGCGGTGGCCCGGCTGCCCGCCTCGGTGCCACCCGTGCGGCTGGTGCGACGCCGCCTGATCACGCGCCTGCTGGGCGGTGCCGACGAGAGCCTGCCGGAGGAGATGACGCGCCGCTTCGACGTCCAGGAGCTGCCGGAGCCCGCGCGCGCGGCGCTGGTCGACACCGGCGCCTACCGGGCCCTGCTCGAGAGGCCCGTGAAGGTCGAGGGCCTGACGATCGCCGACGGCCACGTCGCGGTCATGACGCGGCGCCGCCTGAGCCGTGGGCGTGCGCGTGGGCTGGTGCACGTGCTCGAGCAGTTGGTCACCGCGCTGCCCAGCGACGCCTGGACCGAGCCTCTCGACCGGGTGGAGCTGCAGGCGCCGGTGACCGACTAGCGGCCCCGCAGGGCCTGCCCACGGCGGGCCACGATCGCCAGCGGACCCCGGGCGGGGATGGCACGCGCCCCGACCCGACAGCGTCGGACCGGCTCCGTGGAGGCAGCCGGTCCGACGCGCGTGGGGAGCGAGCTCAGATGTCGTAGTACAACTGGAACTCGTGGGGGTGGGGACGCAGGCCGACCTGGGCGACCTCCTCGTCCATCTTGTACTCGATCCACTTCTCGATGAGGTCCTCGGTGAAGACCCCACCCTCGAGCAGGAACTCGTGGTCCTCCTGGAGGCCCGCCAGCGCCTCCTCGAGGCTGCGCGGCACGCTGGGCAGGTTCTCGAGCTCCTCGGGGGGCAGGTCGTAGATGTCCTTGTCCACCGGGTCCGGCGGCTCGATCTTGTTGCGGATCCCGTCGATGCCGGCCATCAGCATCGCCGTGAAGGCGAGGTAGGGGTTGCAGGACGGGTCGGGGACGCGGAACTCGATGCGCTTGGCCTTCGGGCTGTCACCCGCGATCGGGATGCGCACGGCCGCCGAGCGGTTGCGCGCCGAGTACACGAGGTTTACCGGGGCCTCGTAGCCCGGCACCAGGCGCCGGTAGGAGTTCGTGGTCGGGTTGGTGAAGGCCAGCACCGAGGGCGCGTGGCGCAGGATCCCACCGATGTACCAGCGGGCGACGTCGGACAGCTGCCCGTAGCCCGCCTCGTCGTGGAACAGGGGCTCGCCGTCCTTCCACAGCGACATGTGGGTGTGCATGCCCGAGCCGTTGTCGCCGAAGATCGGCTTGGGCATGAACGTGACGGTCTTGCCCTCCTCGAGCGCGGTGTTCTTGATGATGTACTTGAACGTCATCAGCTTGTCGGCCATCGGGGCCATCTCGTCGAAGCGGATGTTGATCTCCGCCTGACCGCCGGCGCCGACCTCGTGGTGCTGGAGCTCGACCTGGATGCCGGCCCGCTCGAGGTTGACCGACATCTCGGCGCGCAGATCGGCGAAGTGGTCCATCGGTGGGGCCGGGAAGTAGCCCTGCTTCTGGCGCGGCTTGTAGCCGAGGTTGCCGCCCTCCTCGTCCTTGCCGGTGTTCCACGGGCCCTCGACCGAGTCGATCGAGTAGAACGACTCCTGGGGCTGGCCGGAGAAGCGGATCGAGTCGAAGACGAAGAACTCGGCCTCCGGGCCCATGAACACCGTGTCGGCGATCCCGGTGGACTTGAGGTAGGCCTCGGCCTTGCGGGCGACGTTGCGAGGATCGCGCGAGTACGCCTCGCCGGTGATGGCATCGTGGACGTGGCAGTAGATCATCAGGGTCTTGCGCTTGCGGAACATGTCCTCCTGCGCGGTCGACACGTCCGGGATCAGGAGCATGTCGGACTCCTGGATCCCCTGGAAGCCGCGGACCGACGAGCCGTCGAAGTACAGCCCGTCGCTGAACACGTCCTCGTCGATCGAGGAGATCGGCACGGTGAAGTGCTGGACCAGGCCCGGAAGATCGACGAACCTGAAGTCCACCATCTCGTAGCCCTCGGCCTCGATCAGGTCGACGACATCCTTGCCAGTCTGTGGTGAGCTACCCAACTTCTCGCTCCTTGTGTGCGGATCCGACGCCGCGAGTGCGGGCGGATTCGGTGGGCGGGATGCCGTACCGACGCGGCCCCGGCGCCCGCGGCGTGTGACCGCGGTTGGGCTCGGCCGGCATCCCGCCCGGCTTGTTCGGGCTCGAGGTGAGCCCGGATCGATGTCGGTCGGGACCGTAGGCCCGGGCTGTCACTCCGGGGTGTCGCCAACGTTACGTCCTCGTTACACGAGCGAGCGGGCTCCCGGCCGGCCACCTGGCCGGTCGGCCCCTCGACTGGCATCAGTAGGCTGCGCCCGCGATCCGGGAGGTAGGCATGACGTCCCACACCATGGGGCTCGCCAGCGTGCTCGGCACCGGCGAGGGCACCGAGGGTGAGCCCACCGACAACGAGGTCTTCGGGGGAGAGGTCGAGCGACCCATCACAGAGTGGGTCGAGGCCAACGTCACCGACAACGAGCTTGTGCTCTGGTCGATCAACAACGCCCTCGAGCCGGCCCTGCAGATCCTGCTGATCCTGGTGCTCGCCACGCTGCTGCTGTGGTTCGTGCGCCGCACGATCCGACGGGCCGTGGAGCGGGCCAAGGACCCGAGCACCGAAACGCGTCGCGGCCTGCGCCAGCGGATGCGCCTGTCGGACGGGCCCCCGACGGCCTACTCGGCGCGGCGCGCCCAGCGCGCCGACGCCCTCGGCGCGCTGGCCCGCAGCGTGGTGGCGGTCGTGGTCTGGGTGGTCGCGGTCTTCATGATCCTGGGCACCGTCGGGATCAGCCTCGGCCCCCTGGTCGCTGGTGCCGGCATCGTCGGCCTGGCGCTCGGCTTCGGCGCCCAGGGCCTGGTGAGCGACTTCATCTCGGGCGTGTTCATGCTCATCGAGGACCAGTACGGCGTCGGCGACATCGTCGACGCCGGCGAGGCGATCGGCGTCGTCGAGGGCGTGACGCTGCGCAGCACGCGCATCCGCGACATCGAGGGCACGCTGTGGCACATCCCCAACGGCGAGATCCGCCGGATCGGGAACATGTCCCAGAAGTGGGCGCGGGTCCTGCTCGACGTCCAGGTCGCCTACGAGACCGACGTCGACGAGGCGATGGAGATCATCGAGGCGGTCGCGAACGCGATGGCGGAGGAGGACGCCTACCGTGACCTCTTCCTCGACCCGCCCGAGGTGTGGGGCGTGCAGGACCTCGGCGCGGACGGGGTGGACCTCCGCCTGGTGATCAAGACCCGGCCGGCGGAGCAGTGGGCGATCGGGCGCGAGCTGCGGCGCCGCATCAAGCGCGCGTTCGACGCCGCGGAGGTGGAGATCCCCTTCCCGCAGCGCACCGTGTGGCTGCGCACCGAGGAGCCCGTGGCCCTGGCCAACGTCGACGGCGAGGGGCGTCGCTCCACCCACACGCGCCCCGACGGCGCGGAGATGCAGCGGGTGCTGGAGAGCGCCGCGAAGGGCGACCGTGGGCGCGAGGCGATGGAGCGCCAGGACATGCCCAGCGTCGAGGAGGCCGTCGACGAGCACGTGGGCGAGGCCGACGGGGGCGACGCCGACCCACGCGCCTGAGCCGTCCTCGACCGCAGCGGCCGCCGTCCCGGGAGGGATGGCCGCGTCAGCCTCCGGGCTGGTGCGCCGCGGGGGACCAGGCGTCCGCGTCCTGGGCCTGCTGTCCCGCGTGGTAGCTCGAGCGCACCATCGGGCCGGACTCGATGTGGGCGAAGCCGAGCTCGCCCTCGCCGTACTCGCGGAAGGCGTCGAACTGCGCCGGCGTGACGTAGCGGTCGAGCCGCAGGTGCTGGGCCGAGGGCTGCAGGTACTGGCCGATGGTGACCAGCTCCACGCCGGCGGCCTTCAGGTCCCTGAGGCATTCGCGGATCTCGTCGTCGGTCTCGCCCATGCCGGCGATGATGTTCGACTTGATCGCCGTCGTGGCCGGGAAGCGCTCGCGGGCGTGGGCGAGGAACTGCAGGCCCCGGTCGTAGTCGAAGGCCGGCCGGATCGTGGGGAACAGCCGGCGCGTGGTCTCGAGGTTGAAGGCGAACACATCGGGCTCGGCGGCCACGACCTGCTCGAGCGCCAGGATCCCCTTGGTCGGGTCCTGGCCGTAGCCGAAGTCGCTGGGCAGCACCTCGACGCCCACGTCGGGGGTGCGGGCGCGGATCTGTCGGATCGTCTCGGCCACCAGCCAGGCCCCGCCGTCGTCGAGGTCGTCGCGAGCCACCATGGTGACCACCGCGAAGCGCAGCCCCAGGTGCTCGACCGCCTCGGCGACCCGGCGCGGCTCGTCGGTGTCGTAGCCCTTGGGCTTGCCGGTCTTGATCTGGCAGAACCCACACCGGCGGGTGCAGTCCTCCCCGCCGATCAGGAAGGTGGCCTCCCGCATCTCCCAGCACTCGTAGATGTTCGGGCAGGCCGCCTGCTGGCAGACGGTGTTGAGCTCGAGGCCCTCCATCAGGCCGGTGAGATCGCGGAAGTTCTCCCCGTAGGAGGCCTTGACCTTGAGCCAGTCGGGCTTGCGTCCCGCCGGCAGGGAAGTGTCCAGGCTGCGCCGCACCGTGCCGGCCCGCTGGACGCGCTCCTTGGGGAGCACCGAGAGCATGCGGGCGTCGTCGGGGACCACGGGGCGCGGTGTGGTTCGCTCGCTCATGTCAGCGGCCTTCGTCGTCGCGGGGCCCGGGCCCGGCCGCGGGCTGCGTGGCGACGGCGGTGGGTCGCGGCGGGTGCCCGAGGTCGAGCGCGCTCGTCGTGCGGTGCTCGAGCCTACCGTCGAGGACCTCGGCGAACGCGGCGGCCACCGTCTGACGGACCTCGGTCATGGTGGTGTGGACCCCGAGGCTGGCCAGCGAGCAGACCCCCCGGTCGCTGATGCCGCACGGCACGATGCCGGCGAAGTCGTCGAGGTCGCAGTCCACGTTGAGCGCGAAGCCGTGCGAGGTGACCCCGCCCGCCGCGACGCGCACGCCGATGGCGGCCACCTTCTCGGCTCCCACCCACACGCCGGTGTAGCCCTCCACGCGCTCAGCTGCGACACCGAAGCGGGCCAGGGCGACCAGCAGCACCTGCTCGAGGGCCCGCACGTAGTCGACGACGCCGTGCACGCCATCGAGCCGCAGGACCGGATAGCCCACGAGCTGGCCCGGGCCGTGGTAGGTGACGTCCCCGCCCCGGTCCACGTCGACGACCTCGATGCCGCGGCGGGCGAGCTCGGCGTCGTCGAGCAGCACGTTGTCGCGGCTGGCACGCCGTCCGAGGGTGTAGACCCGCGGATGCTCGAGCAGCAGCAGCACGTCGCCCACCGCGTCGCGCCGGCGACGATCGACGAGCTCCCTTTGCCAGGCCCAGGCGGTCGTGTAGGGCACCGTGCCCGCGTCGACGACCGCGATCGGGGCGCGGCCGTCCTCACGCAGCGCCGCGGGGGAGGCCGGTGGTCGTGGTCGCGCGGTCGTCATCGGCTCGTCGTTCCCCCTGGGGCGGGTCGGCGTCGCTCAGGCGCCGACCTCCTGGGTGAAGTCGTGGTGCTCGAGGACCCACTTGAGGTCCTGCAGGAAGCGCGCCGCGTCGGCGCCGTCGAGCATGCGATGGTCGTAGGTGAGGCACAGGTAGCTCATCCACCGGATCGCGATCGAGTCGCCGTAGGCGTCCGAGACGACCACGGGGCGCTTCTCGATGGCGCAGGCGGCGAGGATGCCGACCTCGGGCGGGTTGAGGATGGGGGTGTCGAACAGCGTGCCCCGCGATCCGGTGTTGGTGATCGTGAAGGTGCCCCCGGAGATCTCGTCGGGCTGGATCTTCTTGTCACGGGTGCGCTTGGCGAGGTCGGCGATGGAGCGTGCCATCCCCGGGACGGTGAGGTCCTGGGCGTCCTTGATGTTGGGCACGAGCAGGCCGCGCGGGGTGTCGACCGCCATGCCCAGGTTGATGAACCGGTGGTAGGTCGCCACGCCCTCGTCCATGTCGATCGAGGCATTGGCCGCCGGGTGGCGGGGCAGGGTCATGCACACCGCCCGCGCGATGAAGGGCAGCGGGGAGAGCGAGGCGCCTTCGCGGGCCTTGAACTGGTCCTTGACGGCCGCGCGCAGGTTCATGATCGCCGTCAGGTCGACCTCGACCGCGGCGGTCAGCTGCGCGGTGGACTGCAGCGACTCGTACATGCCCTTGGCGATGGCCTTGCGCACGCGCGAGAGCTGCTCGGTGACCTGGCGCTCGCCGCCGAAGTCCACCTGGGTGGGGGAGGGCTCGGGTCGCTCGTCGCTGCCCGCCGCAGCGGGCACCACCGGCGCCGGCACGACGCCGCCCGGCTGGGCCTG
>SKLC01000210.1 GCA_007123425.1 Nitriliruptoraceae bacterium | reverse complement strand
GGCCCCAGGCCGGCGCCTGCCGGGCCCCGACGACCACCAGGCCGATCCCGACGAAGGCCAGCAGCCAGCCCACGCGGTCCAGGGGCCGGTGCTCGCGTGCTCCGGGGTCGCGCAGCAGCCGCACCGCGAGCACGACGGCCAGCACCGCGATCGGCACCAGCGCCCCGAAGATCCACCGCCACGACGCCTGGGTGACCAGGACCCCGCCGATCGGCGGGCCCAGCGCCGGGCCCGCCATGATCGCGACCCCCCGCACCCCCAGGACGAGCCCGCGACGGTGCGGCGGGAAGACGTCGAGGACCATCGCCATGCCCAGCGGCATCAGCGCCCCGCCGCCCGTGCCCTGGACCACCCGCGCGACGAGCAGCAGCTCCATCGTGGGCGCGAGGGCGCACAGCAGCGACCCCACGGCGAAGGCCGCCAGGCAGGTGACGTACAGGCGCTTGTGCCCCAGGCGGTCGGCGAGCCACGCCGTGGCCGGCTGCACGCCCACCACGGCCAGCAGGTAGGTCGTGATCACCCAGTCGGCGTCGAGCCGCGCGTCCCCGCCGAGGTCGCGGGAGATGTCGGGCAGCGCGACGCCCAGCACGGTGGTGTTGAGCACGACGAGGTAGCTGCCCGCCAGCACCACCGCCATCACGACCCACGGGTACCACCGTCCCGCGTGCAGCGGTGCGCCCGGCGAGCTCGAGGCATCCGGGCCCGAGGCGGGAGGAGGGCTAGAGGAGCTCGTAGGCATCGAGGTCCGGCCGGCGCGTGCGCTTCCAGTACTCGAGCAGCGAGAAGGGCCAGTTCTGCGCGGAGCGTCCGTGCTCGTTCTTGTACCAGGAGCTGACCCCGTCGACGCTCCACACCCGGGCCCGGTTGCCCTCGTCGATCCACTCGTTGTACTCGTCGTGGACGTCCTCGCGCACGTCCATGGCGCGGGCGCCGCGCTCGAGCAGCAGCCGCAGGCACCGCAGCACGTAGCTCACCGAGCACTCGGAGAAGTAGATGATGCTGCCGTTGATCACGATGTTGGTGTTGGGCCCGTAGAGGCAGAACAGGTTCGGAAAGCCCGGCACGTTCATCCCGAGGTAGGCGCGGGCGTCCCCGCCCCAGTGCTCGTGCAGGTCCCGCCCGCCACGCCCGACGACCCGCATCGGCGTGAGGAAGCGGGATGCCTCGAAGCCGGTGCCGTAGACGAGCACGTCGACCTCGTGCTCGATCCCGTCGCCGGTGCGCACGCCGCGGGGGGTGATCTCGGCGATGGGCTCGGTGACCAGATCGACGTCGTCGCGCTTGAGGGCGGCGGGCCAGGTGCCGTCGTCGCGGATGACGCGCTTGGCCGAGGGCGGGTAGTCGGGGATCACGTGCTCGAGCAGCTGTGGCGCGTCGGCGAACTCCTGCTCGAGGTGCGCGGTGAGCAGCTCCCGCAGGATGTCGTTGAGCGCGCCGACGGAGCGGGGATCGTCCCAGCCCTCCTCGACCTCGGTGGCCGCCAGCATCCCCTCGGTGTTCTTCCAGAACAGCCAGAAGCGGTACCAGGCGGCGTAGGCGGGCACCTGCCGCTGCAGCCACCGCAGCCCGGCCGGGATGTCCTGCATGTACTCCGGTGTGGGCACGAGCCAGTTCGGGGTGCGCTGGAAGATCGTCAGGTGCTCGGCCTCCTCGGCCACCGGCGGGATCAGCTGCACCGCGCTGGCGCCGGTGCCGATCACCGCGACGCGCTTGCCGGCCAGGTCGACCTCGTGGTCCCACCGCGCCGAGTGGAAGGCCGGCCCGGCGAAGCGCTCGCGCCCCGCGATGTCGGGGTAGGCGGGCCGGTTGAGCTGGCCCACGGCGCTGACCACGGCGGTGGCCTCGAGCTCCTCGGTGCCCTGCTCGGTCGCCAGGGTGAGGCGCCACCGGCCCTGCTGCTGATCCCACACGGCGTCGGTGACCTCGGTGGCGAACCGGATGTGCTCGCGCACGCCGAACTCCTCGGCGCAGCGGCGGAAGTAGTCGAGCAGCACGGGCTGGGTGGAGAAGTGCTGCGGCCAGTCGTGGTGGACGAAGGAGTAGCTGTAGAGATGGTTGGCGACGTCGACCCGACAGCCCGGATAGGTGTTCTCCAGCCAGGTGCCGCCGACGTCGTGGTTCTTGTCGAGCACCACGTAGGGCACGCCCGCCTGCTGCAGCCGGTGGGCCATCAGCAGCCCCGACATCCCCGCGCCGATGATCGCGACCCGCACGTCGGCGTCGGGGGCGATGTCGTCGAGCGTCCAGTCGGGCGCGCGCGGGTCGGTGCCCTGGAGGGCGAGCTCCTCGGTGAACAGCGGCAGGTACTCCTCGACGACCTCGGCGTCGCCGACCACGAAGGCGAGCAGGGCGCGCAGCCGGTCGAGCCCGGGCGGTGCCGAGGCGGCGCCGGCGTCGAGGTGGGCGCGCAGCGCCTCGGCGGCGAGCTTGCGCGCGTCGGCCTGCTGCTCGGGGGTGAGCCCGGCCTCGGGCTCGAGGAGGCGCTCGGGGTCGGGCCGCAGCTCGTCGCGCAGCAGCGCGAGGTCGCCCGTCAGCTGGGCCACCGCCGGCAGCAGGGCGACCACCTCGGCGCAGTCGACCGCCTCACGGATCGTCGTGTCGAGCTCGTCGTCCATGTCGTGCCCTCCCCCGGCGGCAGCGTGACGATCAGGATGGAGCGAGCCTGGTGGCGCCGGTGCGGTCGAGCGCCTGCTCGGCCTCGGCGACGAACCGGCGCACGATCGCCCCGGCCGGCTCGAGCTCGTGCACCGCGCCGGCCGCCTGCCCCGCCGGGTAGAACTCGCGCTCGGGGTCGATGTCGGTCGCGTCGGGCCGTCCGAGGTGGTTGACACCCTCCTCGAACGCGCGCACGGCCTGGTCGGGGAAGCCGGCGAGCTGGTCCGGGTGCTGCTCGTAGTGGTCGGTGTAGGCGCTCTTGATCACGCGACAGGTCTTGCCCGTGTAGGCGGTGGTGACCACGGTGCCGTCCTCGGCCGTCGTCAGCAGCCGCTCCTTGAAGCCGGCCTGCGTGCGCGCCTCGTGGGTGGCGACGAAGCGCGTGCCGACCCACACCCCGTCCGCACCCAGGGCCAGGGACGCCGCCAGGCCACGGCCGTCGAAGATGCCGCCGGCCGCCACGACCGGCACCCGGTCCCCCACGGCGTCGACCACCTGCGGGACCAGCGGCATGGTGGCGATCCGGCCGGTGTGGCCACCCGCCTCGGTGCCCTGGGCGATCACGAGGTCGCAGCCGAGGTCCACCGCTCGCCGGGCGTGGTCGACCTTGCCGCACATGCTGCCGACCAGCACGCCGCTGGCATGGCACCGCTCGATCGCCTCGGGGGGGATCCCCAGGCCCGCGACGAAGAGGCTCGCCCCCTCCTCGATGACCCGGTCGACGCGCTCCATGAAGTCACCCGACATCGGGGCGAGCAGGTCCACCCCCCAGGGACGGGAGGTCGCCTCCCGCGTCGCGCGCATCTCGTCGACCATCTCCTCGGCGGGGATGGTGGTGGCGCCCATGCACCCGAAGCCACCCGCCTCGGAGACCGCCGCCACGAGCCGGTGGTAGGACACGCCGGACATCCCCGCCAGCATGACGGGGTGCTCGATGCCCAGCAGCTCGGTCAGTCGGGTCGTGATCACGTCGCACGCTCCTGGTGTCTCGGGTCAGCTCACCCGGTAGGTCGGGACCTCGCCGGCGACCTCGACGCGGGCGCCCACGAGGCGCTCGCCCACGAGGTCGCCGAGCTGGGCGGGGTCGGCTGCGGCGGGCAGCCGCCGGCCGTCGGGCAGGTCGAGGTAGGCGGGCGCGGCCACCGG
>SKLC01000025.1 GCA_007123425.1 Nitriliruptoraceae bacterium | reverse complement strand
ACGGCGGGGACCCGGACGGCATGGAGGACGAGCCGGCCCACGAGTCTGACGCGGAGCCCGAGGACGACGAGGAGGACGAGGAGTCCTGTCTGCTGTTCTGCTGACCCTGGCCGAGCACGTGGCGAGACGGGCTTCACCGGCCGTGCGGCTCAGTCGGGGCAGGTGCTCAGCAGCTGGTCGCACAGCCGACGCACCGGCACCACGACAGGGTCGCCCCCGAGGGGGGCGTGGCTGGCCACGGCGATGCCGACGACCGCGCCGTCGAGGTCGACCACCGGGCCCCCGTCGACCAGGTCGAGCGCCGGCAGCGCGGTCACCAGGGCCCGGCCCGAGACGCCGGCGACCTCGGTGCCGACCCGCACCGGGGCGAGGTCCGGCGTCGCGCCCACGGCCACCAGCCGGTCCCCCGGGTCGACGGCAGCGTCCTGCTCGCGCCACGTGAGCGGCTCGACGTTGCCGATGGTCGCCTCGAGCAGGACCAGGTCGTGGTCCTCGTCCCAGGAGTGCACGGCGCCGGTGGTGGTGCCGGCCGACAGCCGCACGGTCACCTCCACGTCGGCGGGGACGCGGTCCTCGGTCCGGGGGTCGTCGAGCAGCCCCAGGCTGGTGGCGATGAAGACGCTCCCGCCGTCGGCGACCACCACGAAGCCGCTGCCAGAGCGGCGCAGCGGCACCTCGCGGGTCTGCGGCGACGGGGGCTCCTGCGTCGGGTCCTCGATGGCGCCCTCGCCGCCCTCGCCGTCCTCGTCACTGGCAGCGTCCGAGGCGTCGTCCTGCTCGGCGGGCTGCTGCCCGCCGTCCTCGTCCGGTCCCCCGGCGTCGGGGTCCTCCCCCGGCGTCGGGGCGGCCAGCGCACCGGCCGACGACGCGGGCCCCACCGACACCTGCTCCTGCGTGGCCTCCAGGGTCGTGTCGACCTCCAGGCGCACGACGCCCACCTCGAGCGCGTCCGCCAGCGGCAGGCCCCGGGCCAGCTCCTCGCGGACGGCGGCGGCCTCCTCGTCGATCGCGGCCAGCGCCTCGTCGGCGGCGTCGCGCACCTCGTCGGCGGCGCCGACGAGCTCCTCACGCGCCTCACGGGTCTCGGACTCGAGCTGGCTGACCTGCTGGGCGTAGTAGACGACGGCCAGCGATCCGGCCAGCACCGCCCCGCCGAGCCCGACCATCACGAACAGCGGCAGCAGCCACCACCCCAGCCGGTCGCGCCCGCCGAGCAGCCGCTCCCGCCAGCCGGGCGGCGCATCGGCAGCGGGACCGTGCGGTGCGCTCATGGCTCGTTCCGGTTCCGCCGGACCTCGAGCCAGCGGGTCACGGCCCCCACCAGCGGGACGAGCACCGCGCCGGCGAGCATGCTCACGCCCAGGTCCCAGCCGCGCACGAGCGCGGCTCCGGCACCCACCAGGATCCCGAAGGGCACCAGACGCAGCGGCATCGTGGTGGCGTGGCCCGTGCGCTCGGCGTGACGTGAGGTCACGGTGGCGCCCACCGCGCCGAGCACGACGAGCGCGAGCCCGACGACGACGAGCGCCACATCCCCTTCTGCGAGCTCCAGCGTGCGGCCTTCCCCGGCGTGGTCGCCCGAAGTCTACGAGCTGGCGCGCACACTCACGGCCCCGAAGGTGACACCGCCGCGCTGGGCGGGAACCATGTGCCCTGCTCGCACGACCCTCTCCGGGGACGGTCGCGACGCTACCCGTCGGTGACGGTCCCCCTGCCTGCCCTCCCCCTCGCTCGAAGGATCGCTGTTGCCTCCCCCCGCTCGTCGAGGGCGCCGGGTCGCCCCGCTCCTGGCACTGCTCGTCCTGCTGGCCTCCTGCGCGTCGGGTGAGCCCGACCTCGAGGTGGGCACCGCGCGTGCCGGCGTTCCCGCCGGAGGCGCGACCCAGATCACCCTCGAGATCACCAACCACGGCGACGGCGACGATCAGCTCGTCGGGGCCGGCACCCCGGCCGCCGCAGCGGTCGAGCTGCACGAGACCGTGATCGACGACGGCCAGGCCTCCATGGTCGAGCACGAGGCCGTGCCGCTGCCCGCCGGCGAGACCGTGTCGTTCCGCCCCGGGTCCTTGCACCTGATGATGGTCCTGCCGGACGAGTCGGTCGACGAGGGCGGTACCTTCCCTCTCACCCTCCGCTTCGAGGCCAGCGACGAGCGCACCGTCGAGGTGGAGGTGGTCCCCACCGCGGACCTGCTCGACGGTCCCGTCGCGGAGTAGCCGGTGCGACGTCCTCTGCTCCTGATGCTCGTCCTCCTGCTGGCTGCCTGCGAGGCGACCAGCAGCACCGCGCAGTTCAGCGCCGGCCTCGAGCCCGGCGAGGACGGCTGGCGGGGCAGCCCCATCGACATCGACGCCACCATGCCCGACGTCGTGCTCACCGACACCGAGGGCGAGCGGCGCTCCCTGGCCGAGACCACGGCGGGCACCCCGACCCTGCTGTTCTTCGGCTACGCGAGCTGCCCCGACATCTGCCCGATCCATCTCGCCGCGATCGCGACGGCCATCGAGCAGACCGACGTGCGCTACGAGGAGCTCGACGTGGTGTTCGTCAGCGTCGACCCGGAGCGCGACACCCCGGAGCGGATGGGAGCGTGGCTGTCCGGCTTCGACCGCCGCTTCCTCGGCTTCACCGGGGAGCTCGAGACGGTCGAGGTGGCGCTCGACGAGCTCGAGCTGCCCGGGCCCTACGTCGAGGGTGCGGACCCCCGCGAGGAGGGCGAGTCCCTGATCGGCCATCCGGCCCAGGTGATCGGCTTCGACGCCGAGGGCGAGGTCCGCCGGGTGTGGCCGTTCGGCACCCGCCGCGCCGACTGGATCGCCGACCTGCCGCGCATCGTCGAGGAATGGGCGTGAACAACGTCGCATGGTGGTGCTCGAGCGCGCCGGGGCAGGTCTGGACCTGGCGCTACACCCCGTTCCTGGGGGTGTGGGTCCTCGCCGGCGCCCTCGTGGGCGGCTGGCTGTGGGTCCATCAGCGCGCCGGCGAGCGCGTCGAGCGGCGCCACCTGCGCATGTGGCTGCTCGGGGTGCTCGCGCTCGTCGTGGTCTCCGAGTGGCCCGTGGGACAGATCGGTGCGGGCTACATGGCCAGCATCGGCATCCTGCGCTGGGTGGTCTACACCTTCGTGGCCGCGCCGCTGCTGCTGGGCGGGCTGCCGGGATGGATGATCGATCGGCTGCTGCCGGCCGGCACGCGCCGGGCGCGGGCGGCGGGCCTGATCACGCGGTGGCCCGTGGCGCTGCTGATCTTCAACGCCGTGATGTTCTCCACCCACCTGCCCGTGGTCGTGGACGCCGTGAAGGTCTACCAGCTCGGCAGCTTCACCATGGACGTGCTGTGGCTGCTGGGCGCGCTGATCTGGTGGTGGCCGGCGATCCGACGCGAGGAGGCGTGGAACGCCATCCACGAACCGCTGCGCGCCTTCTACCTCTTCGGCTCCTCGGTGCTGATGTTCGTGCCCGCGGCGTTCTTGACCTTCTCGCCGCTGCCCCTGTACGGGGTCTACGAGCTCGCACCTCCGCTGTGGCCCGGGTTCGACCCCGTGGCCGACCAGCAGGCTGCCGGCATCATGATGAACGTGGTGGGCGGCTTCGTGCTGTGGGCGGTGATCGCGACCCTGTTCATGCGCTGGGCCCGCGAGCAGGAGACCCGGGACGCCGAGGCCCGGCGAGAGCGCTCACGGCGCCTGCTCGCTGAGCTCGACGGGCAGCAGCCGACCACCGGCGCCTGACCGCCCCCGGCCGGGGTCACGGGCCGGGGGCGGTCAGCGGCGCCGAGCCGCAGGGCATCAAGCCAGCGCGT
>SKLC01000312.1 GCA_007123425.1 Nitriliruptoraceae bacterium | reverse complement strand
GTCGGGGTCGACGTCGACGATGGTGGCATCCACCGTCGCGGCGTACTGATCGGTGGAGTAGATCTGCTCGGTCACCACCAGCCTCCCGCCGGCCTCGCGGTCGAGCCTACTGAAGGTCCGTGGACGCGGTCCGGGACCGGGCGGAGCAGGACCGGCGGTGGTTCGTGCTCAACGGCACCGATTCGGGGCAGGATGTCGAGAACGGGTGTGCACGGACGTGGTGATGGTGAGATCCCACCCGGATCGCGTCCATGTCGGCCGCCGTGACGAACCCCGCGCGCCGGTGACGTCGAGCTCACGTCATCTGTCCGCGCACCGCACGGAATGCGAGCGTCCGGGCAGCAAAGCGATCAGTCTGACGCTGACGGTGCGTCGACTCCTGCACCAACCCCACCCGGGCGTGCACGCACATGCCGCGGGCCGGCCGCCACGGGCGGCCCACGGACGCGGCCGCCACGTGCCGGCTCGCACGATGACGCACTCACGACGGGCGCCCGCCGGCGCCCGCAGGAGATCTGGGATGAACGACGTGATCCACGCCGAAGGGCTCGTGAAGCGCTTCGGGAAGGTGACCGCGCTCGACGGTCTCGACCTGCGCGTCCCCGAGGGCACCGTGCTGGGGCTGCTGGGGCCGAACGGCGCCGGCAAGACCACCGCGGTGCGCATCCTGACCACGCTGCTGGTCCCCGACGCCGGCCGGGCCACGGTGGCCGGGGTGGACGTGGTGGCCGAGCCGGCGAGGGTGCGCGAGCGCCTCGGGCTGTCCGGCCAGTACGCGGCGGTCGACGAGCATCTGACCGGCTTCGAGAACCTCGACATGGTGGGGCGGCTCTACCGCATGGGGCGCCGCGCATCCCGCGCGCGAGCGCGGGAGCTGCTCGACCGCTTCGACCTCGCCGACGCCGCCGACCGGCCCGTCAAGACCTACTCCGGCGGGATGCGCCGCCGCCTCGACCTCGCCGGCGCGCTGGTCGCCGAGCCGCCCGTGCTCTTCCTCGACGAGCCCACCACCGGGCTCGACCCGCGCAGCCGCACCGGCATGTGGGACGTCATCCGCGAGCTCGTGGGCGCCGGGACGACCCTGCTGCTGACCACCCAGTACCTCGAGGAGGCCGACCAGCTCGCTGACGACATCGTGGTCATCGACCGGGGCGGGGCGATCGCGCACGGCACCGCCGACGCGCTCAAGCGCCAGATCGGCGGCGAGCGCATCGAGCTGGTCGTCGACGACCCCGGCGACGTGCCGCGAACGCGCGAGCTGCTCGAGCGCGTCGGCACCGGCGAGGTGCGGGTCGACGACCACGGCCGCCATCTGACCGCACCGGTCAACGGCGGCGCCGACGACCTCAAGGCCACCCTCCGCGAGCTCGACGCGCTGGACATCCAGGTCACCGACATCGGCCTGCGACGGCCCACCCTCGACGATGTGTTCCTCACCCTGACGGGCCACGCCGCCGAGGACGAGGCCGCCGACACCCAGGAGACCGACGCCTCGGCCGACGAGAGCCGAGGCCTGGCCAGGGAGCACGCGTGATGGCCGCCGTCCCGCACGCCGTGACCGACGGCGCCGCCGTCGCCAAGCGCAACCTGATCAAGATCAAGCGGGTTCCCGAGGTCCTGGTCTTCGTGCTGATCTCGCCGATCATGTTCGTGCTGCTGTTCGCCTACGTCTTCGGCGGCTCGATCGACATCCCGGGCTCGAACTACCGCGAGTTCCTCATCGGCGGGATCTTCGCGCAGACGGTGATCTTCGGCTCGACCTTCACCGGGGCCGGGCTGGCCGAGGACATGCAGAAGGGCATCATCGACCGGTTCCGCTCCCTGCCGATGTCCCGGGCGGCCGTGCTGGTGGGCCGCACCGGCAGCGACATCGTCTACAACGTCCTGTCGCTGATCATCATGTCGCTCACCGGCCTGCTCGTGGGCTGGCGGCTGCGCGGCTCGCTGACCGACGCGATCATCGGCTACGGCCTGCTGCTGCTGTTCGCCTACGCGTTCTCCTGGGTGATGGCCTACGTCGGCCTGCTGGTCCCCAGCGTCGAGGTGATCAACAACGCCTCGTTCATCGTCATCTTCCCCGTGACGTTCATCGCCAACACCTTCGTGCCGCTGGAGAACCTGCCCGGGCCGCTGCGCACCTTCGCCGAATGGAACCCGGTGTCGGCGGTCACCCAGGCGGTGCGGGAGTCGTTCGGCAACACCAGCCCGGCCTTCCCGCCGGCCGACGTGTGGCCCCAGCAGCAGCCGGTGCTCTACGCCCTGCTCTGGGTCGGCATCATCCTCGCGGTGTTCGTGCCGCTGTCGGTCCGCCAGTACAAGCGCTCCGCCAGTCGCTGACGCTGCCGCAGCGGTGTCCAGGGGGCGCTGGCGTTGACCTGCATCCGGATCTCCTGGGGTTGGTGGCGGCAGCACTCCCATTCCTAGCGAGATCCGGATGCCTTCTGAACAACCCTCCTGGGAACTACAGCTAGGCCGGCGTCTGCTCGGCCTCGTTCAGGAAGGCGCTCAGGAGTCGTCCGCAGCGCTCGGGCTGCTCGAACCAGAGGCCGTGCCCGCCCGGCAGCACCTCGAGCCGCCCGTTCGGGAGCAGCCCCGCCGCCCACCGCCCGGCCGCGGGCGACTGCACCTTGTCGTTCTCGCCCCACAGCAGCAGCACCGGCGCTCGGCATGCCGCCAGCTCCGCCTCGCTGACCTGCAGCCGCGGATGAGGCGTCCGTCGGCGGGCCACCTCGAGCGTGGTGGTCGACGACGCCCCGAGCGACATCGCCGCCCCCAGTGCCTCGAACAGCGCATCGGGCACGCCGGCCACCGAGCCGTCGCCACCGATCGTTGCCAGCAGCCGCCGCGTCGCACGAGCGGAGGGTGGCGGGGTGAGGGGCATCAGTCGTCGCCCGAGCCAGGTGCTGGACAGCGCCATCGGCACCGGCACGCTCGCACCCGGCAGGGCGAGCGCCGGGGCGGTGACGAGCGCGGCGGCGACGACGCGCTCCGGCCGCTCGATCGCGAAGCGCAGGACGAACCACCCGCCCATCGACGCGCCGACCAGCGCCGCCCGCTCGAGTCCCAACGCGTCGAGGACCGAGCCGACGAAGGCCGTCTGGTGCGCCACCAGGTCCACGGCCTGGTAGTCGAAGGGGTCGGCGAGCCCGCAGCCCGGCAGGTCGACGAGGTGGAGCGTCCGTCCGGGCAGGTGCGGCAGCAACGGCGCCCAGGCCGTGGAGGTGAGCGTCGAGCCGTGGAAGAGCACCGTGGGCGGCCCCGCGCCCACGCGCACCACCCGCGTGGTGATCGCCGGATCGGCGAGGGACAGCGGCTCGGAGCGGGCATCGATGCCGTAGTGGGCGAAGGCCGCCGCCTCACCGGCGCGCAGGCGAGCCCGCTGCTCGTCCCGCCGACGTTCGGCCCGACCCACATCGTCCTCGTCCGTGCGCCCCTGTGGGCATCACGAACCTACACCTGCGGCGGCAGGCCGGCGACCGCCCCGCGAACGGGTGGGCCCGGAGCCACCTGCACTAGTGACGGCCCTCCCCCGGCGACGTCAGCCCGCCGAGTCCGGGGTCGCCCGTCGATCGGCGGCGAGCCACGGCGTCCCGCCGCAGCAGCCACACGGCCACCAGCACGTACCAGGCGTCGGCGACGGTGTTGAACACCCGTTGCTGCAGGCCAGGGGCCTGCTCGACCGCGCCCAGCAGATAGACCACGAACAGGGCGAGGCCGCTCGCCCCGATGACCGAGGACCAGCGCGCGAGCCGCGGCAGCGGAGCACGGATCCGCCGGGCGAAGGCCAGCGGCGCGAGCACCAGCGCG
>SKLC01000273.1 GCA_007123425.1 Nitriliruptoraceae bacterium | reverse complement strand
GAAGTCCGCGGCGAGCCCCGGAACGGGCTCCCCGTTCTCATCGAGGTGCACGAGGCGGTCGTAGACCGGGGTGAAGTGCCGGATGTCCTGGCCCGTGGTCGACCGGTGCGGATCGAAGGTGCTGGGCCCGTTCGCGTCGGCATAGCTGATGGTCGCGTCGGGGTCCGCCTCGCGACCCTCCTGCTGCTCGGCGCCCTCGTCTGCGTCGGGCGTGACGGCCTGCTCCTCCGCGTCCTCGACGGGGGCGCAGGCGACCCCGGCCAGCGCGAGGGCGGTGAGGCCCGCAAGCCAGCGAGCGGTCATGCGCATGGGGTGCTCCTGTGGTCGTGGAGTCGCCGTGCCGGTGGCGTGGGGGCAGGATCGTGCGTGACGGACGTGCCGCCGGTCGAGGGAGCGCATCGTGCGTGCGACACGCTCCCTCGACCGCAGCGGCCCCGGGCGTGACCCGGCACGGTCACGGGCTGGCCGTCAGGCGTCGAGGAGCTGCGCGGCGAGGCGGCTGCGCTGCTGTGCCGGGGCTCCGAGCAGCGCCCGGGAGGCCGTCGCGCGCCGCAGGTACAGGTGCGCGTCGTGCTCCCACGTGTAGCCGATGCCGCCGAGCACGTAGATGTTCTTGTTGGCGCAGCTGACGTAGGCCTCCGAGGCGAAGGCCTTGGTCAGCGGTGCGACGGTGTCCAGCTCCTCGGGGCGCTCCTCGACGGCCCACGCCGCGTACAGCACGGCCGACCGTGCGCACTCGACGTCGACGAGCATGTCCGCACAGCGGTGCTTGACCGCCTGAAACGATCCGATGGGGCGGCCGAACTGGTAGCGGTCCTTGCTGTACTGCACCGCCGTCTCCAGGCACACCTGGGCGCCGCCGACCATCTCGGCCGACAGGCACACGGCCGCCTGATCGAGGGTGGTGCGCAGGGCCGCGGCCGCATCGCCCTCCCCCAGGCGCTCGGCCGCGACCCCGTCGAGGTCGATGCGCGCCTGCCGCCGGGTGAGGTCGACGCCCCGCATCGGGGTGCGGGTGAGCCCGCTCGCCGAGCCCTCGACCGCGAACAGCCCGAGCTCGCCGTCGACCCGGGCGGGAACGACGATGAGGTCCGCGTTGGCGCCGTCGAGCACATGCCGGCTGTGGCCCGACAGCACGTGGCCCCCGTCGGCGGCCTTGGCCTCGACCGTGCAGCCGTCCGTGCCGTCGAGCGCCTCGGCGTAGGCGAGGGTGGCGATCTCCTCGCCGGTGGCGATGCGCGGCAGCAGTCGCGCCTGCTGGTCGGGCGTGGCGGCGTTGAGGATCGCGTTGACCCCGAGAGCCGCGGTGGCGAGGTAGGGGCTCGGCAGCAGGGTGCGGCCGAGCTCCTCGAACACGATGGCGAGCTCGGCGAAGCCGAACCCGCTGCCACCGTGCTCCTCGGGGACATGCAGGCCCTGCAGGCCCAGCTGCTGGCTCATCTGGGACCACACGGCGGCGTCGTAGCCGTCGTCGCGCTCCATGAGGTCGCGGACGATGTCGCTGGTCGCGTTGGCCTCGGCGAAGCGACGCACGGAGGTGCGGAACTCCTCGTGCTCAGGGGACGGGGTGAAGATCTGTCTCGACATGGTGTCCTCGCAGGTGCTGGTGTGTGGAAGCGGTGTCAGCGCTGGGTGCCGACGGTCAGCTCGCGGAACGGCAGGTCGCGGTCCACCTGGGGCTCCTTGGGCAGGCCCAGCACCCGCTCGCCGATGATGTTGCGCTGGATGTCGCTCGTGCCGCCGGCGATCACCGATCCCGGCGACTGCAGCACCGCCTGCGCCCAGCGGTCGGCGCCCTGCTCGTCGTCCTCCCACGCCACGGCGTCGAGGCCCACCAGGTCGACGCCCATCTGGGACGAGACCTGGCTGATGATCGAGCCGTGGAGCTTGGCCACGGACCCCAGCGGCCCCGGTGCCGTCCCCATGCGCAGGGACTCGTTGAGTCGCATGCCGAGGTAGCGCTGGACGCGCTGGCGCACGTAGAGGCTGGCGACCTCGTCGCGTGCCACCGGGTCGTCCTCCAGGCCGCGGCTGCGGAGCAGCTTCACGTAGGGCTCGATCGGGTCGCCGTCACCGCCGGAGGAGCCGATCGAGACCCGCTCGTTCATCAGGGTCGTGATGGCGCAGCGCCAGCCGTCGTTCACCTCGCCCACGAGGTTCTCGCGCGGGATGTGGACGTCCTCGAAGAAGACCTCGTTGAAGTGGGACTCCCCGGTGATCTGGCGCAGCGGCCGCGTGGTCACGCCCTCGGCGTTCATGTCCACGATGAACATCGTGATCCCGCGGTGCTTGGGCTGGTCCGGATCGGTGCGCGCGATCACCAGGCCGTAGTCGCAGTAGTGCGCTCCGGAGGTCCACACCTTCTGCCCGTTGAGCAGCCACCCGTCCTCGGTCTCGACCGCGCGGGCCTGCAGGCCGGCGACGTCGGAGCCGGCGCCGGGCTCGGAGAACAGCTGGCACCAGATCTCGTCGCCGCGCAGCATCGGTGCGATGTAGCGGTTCTTCTGCTCCTCGGTGCCGTGCTCGAGCACCGTGGGCCCGCACATCCCGAAGCCGATGATGAAGATCCCCGTCGGCAGCGGGTAGGGCGAGGCCTCCTCCTCGAAGATGCGCCGATGCCGGCTGGTCAGACCCTGGCCCCCGTACTCCTGCGGCCAGGTCAGCCCGGCCAGCCCCGCGTCGAACAGCTTCGCCTGGAACTGCTTGGCCGCGGTGACCGCGTCGGTGGCCTCGTTCGGGTCGGCGGCAACGCCCTGGGTCCCCGCCACCGCCGAGGTCGGCGCGTTGTCGCGTAGCCAGGTGCGCGCCTTCTCGCGGAAGGCCGCCTCGTCGGCCGACTCCTCCCGTGTCGTCTCCTCGACTGCACTCATGCTCACTCCCTTGCGTCGTCGCCGCGATCCACGCGGCGAGAAGGCTCATCGTCTCCGGCGCTGGCGACCGCCCACGCCGAGGGGCTCGGTCTCAGCCGTATCGGTACTCGGGTGCACGCTTCTCCAACCACGCCTGCACCGCTTCCCCCTGGTCGTCGGTGAAGGTGGTCAGGATCTGGGTGCGGTTCTCGAGGTCGATGGCCGCCTGGAGGCTGGAGACCTCCAGGTTCGACCACATCACCTCCTTGGTCATCCACAAGCCGAAGGGACTGTTGGCCCGGATCTGGCGCGCGGTGTCCAGCGCCGCATCGAGCAGCTGCGCCTCGTCGGGCACCACGCGGGCGACCAGGCCCATGCGCTGCGCCTCCTCCGCGTCGACCAGCCGACCGGTGAGCAGCATCTCGAACGCCGCGCTGGCTCCGATCAGGCGTGGCAGCAGATAGCTGACCCCGATGTCGCAGCCAGACAGCCCGATCCGGACGAACGCGACGTTGAAGGTCGCCGACGGTGCAGCGATCCGCACGTCGCTGGCCAGCGCCAGGGCGAGCCCTCCGCCGGCCGCGGGCCCGTTGACCGCCGCGATCACGGGCTGGCGCAGCGACCGCAGGCGCGGCACCAGCCCGGCGATGTGCTGCTGCGAGGTCATCCGCGCGGGCGCGGCGCCCACACCCTCGGCATGGGGTGGCTCGCCCGCCCCCTGCAGGTCCAGCCCGGCGCAGAAGCCCCGGCCGGCGCCGGTGAGCACGATGACCCGGCAGTCGCGGTCGGTGCTCAGCTCGTCGAGCACCGCATGCAGGTCGGCGACGAGCTCGTGGTTCATGGCATTGAGACGATCGGGTCGATCGAGGGTGACGGTGACGATGCCGTCCTCGACCTGCTCGGTGCGCACGGTGTCCATGGCGACCTCCCTGGAGCGTGGTCTACAGCGCGTTCTGGAGCCGCTCG
>SKLC01000428.1 GCA_007123425.1 Nitriliruptoraceae bacterium | reverse complement strand
TCCTGCCGCCGAGGTCGCCGCGGCGGGCACCAGCGCCCAGCCGCCCACGACCAGGCCCGGGACGGCGCTGAGCAGCAGCAGCGCGATCCCGGTGGCGATCAGCACCTGCCGGGCTCTGATCGCCACGTCGGTCCCCGGCGCGTCGCAGGTGACCGCGCACCCCAGCCCGCAGCCGCCGCAGCCGCCGAGGTCGACCTCGGCGCTGCTCACGCCCGCCCCGCGAAGGCCGGGGCGAGCTCGTCGTACATCTCCTCGAGCGCCCGCGGCAGGACCCGCGCCGCCCCGACCACCGAGATGAAGTTGGTGTCGCCGACCCACCGCGGAACCACATGGAGGTGGACGTGCTCGGCGATCCCCGCGCCACCGGCGGCACCCAGGTTCATGCCGAGGTTGACGCCCTGGGAGCCCAGCCGCTCCTCCACCGCCTCCGTGCTCAGACAGCCCAGCCGCCACATCTCGACGGAGGCATCCGGGCTGAGCGCGCCGAGGCGGGCCTCGTGCTCGTAGGGGACGACCATCAGGTGGCCCGGGTTGTACGGGTAGGCGTTGAAGATGACGTAGGCGTGCTCGCCGCGATGCAGGATGAGCGACTCGCGGTCCTGCTCGGGACCGCGGGCGGGCAGCACGCAGAAGGGACAGCCCTCGACCCGCTTCTCCCCGGCGATGTAGCCGAACCGCCACGGCGCCCACATCCGCTGCAGGCCCTCCGGGCTCACACCGGGCTGGTCGTGCCGGGCGTCGTGGCCCACGGCGCCGACGTGCTCCGGGAAGTCCTCCACCAGCACACTCCTCGACGGCAACGGGCCACGTCCGCGGGCACGGTACGTGGTGCCCACCGTCGAGGCGAACGGGGCCGCAGGGGCCGGGGCCGTTCGACCGTGGCCGCGACTGGCTGCCGCGTCTTGACTGGAATGGCACCGGGGGTGGGCGGCCGACGACGACCGCGAGGGCAGGGTTCCCAACGTGACTGACGTCACCGAGATCGACGCATCCGCTGCGCCGGACGCCGACGACATCTTCAACCGCCTGGTCCACGTGACCAACACCACGAACTTCGAGGTGCCGATCACGCTGCACGTGCGCGGCGTGGTGACCAGCGGGAAGCTGATCAGCGGCGCGACCTTCTGGCGGGAGTCCGCGGCCGAGCTCCGCGAGCAGGCGAACGGCCCCCGGGAGGCCATCGAGGCCATGGCCGAGGGCTTCGAGCGGGTCGCCGAGACCTACCGCACCCGCTACGAGGCCTCGGTGCCCGACCCCGAGCAGCAGCCGCGGGACGCGTTCGTGCATCTCCGGGACGCGCGCACGGTCACACCGGAGGGTGCGCTGCCGGTCAGCGGCTCGCTGTGGCGGGCCCGGGTCGGCTCGGTGGACGCGTTCTCGCTGGGCGAGCTGCGCATGCCGCCACCGGAGCGCCTCTCCTCCAGCCCGGGGGTCCCGCCGGCGGTCGAGCGCGCGGGACGAGGCCGGGGCTGACGGCGCGCCGACCCGCGCGGCTGGTGCCGGGGCGCTTCGAGGACGAGCGCGCCCCGGCACGGCTCAGCGGGTGGCGATCTCCGCCGCGAGCTCCTTCGAGAACTCGCCGACGGCCACGTCCTTGCGCTGACTGCCCTGGTAGGGGCGCACGGCCACGGTGCCGGCCTCGGCCTCGTCCCCGCCGACCACCAGCGCGTAGGGCACCTTGGAGGTCTGGGCACGGCGGATCTTGTTGCCCAGGGTCTCGTCGGCGACGTCCACCTCCACCCGCGCACCGACCTCGCGGAGCCGGTCGGCCACCTCGGTGGCGTAGCCGTCGAAGTCAGGCGCGACCGGGACCACGACCGCCTGCACCGGCGCGAGCCAGGTGGGAAACGCGCCGTTGAACGACTCGAGCATCACCGCGAAGAAGCGCTCGATGGAGCCGAACAGCGCGCGATGGACCATGAACGGCCGGTGCTTGGCCCCGTCCTCGCCGACGTAGGAGATGTCGAAGCGCTCCGGCAGGTTGAAGTCCACCTGCACGGTGGTCAGCTGCCACTCCCGGCCGATCGCGTCGCGGGCGTGGATGTCGATCTTGGGCCCGTAGAACGCGCCCTCGCCCTCGTCGATCTCGTAGGCGAGCCCGGTCTTGGCGACCGCGTCGATCAGCGCCTGCTCGGCCGCCTTCCACTTGTCGTCGTGGCCGGCGATGGACTTCTCCGGGCGGGTCGAGATCGCCACCCGGGAGGGCTCGCCGAGCCCGAAAGCGCGGTAGAGGTCGCGCGCGAACTCCACGCAGCCCGCCACCTCGTCGACGACCTGGTCCTGGCGACAGAAGATGTGGGAGTCGTCCTGGGTGAACCCGCGCGCCCGCAGCATCCCGTTGACCACGCCGGAGCGCTCGTAGCGGTAGACGGTGCCCAGCTCCGAGATCCGGATCGGCAGCTCACGGTAGGAGCGGGTGCGCGAGGTGAACGCCATGATGTGGAACGGGCAGTTCATCGGCTTGAGCCGGTAGGCGGCTCCCTCCACCTCCATGCCGGGGAACATCAGCTCCGCGTAGTTCTCGAGGTGGCCCGAGAGCTGCCAGAGGTCCTCCTTGGCGACGTGGGGGGTATAGACGGGCTGGTAGCCGCGACGCAGGGTCTCGTCACGGATCCAGTCCTCCATCTGCTTGCGCACCAGGGCACCGTGGGGCAGGAACAGCGACAGGCCCGGCCCGAGCTCCTCGGGAAAGTGGACCAGCTCGAGCTCGCGTCCGAGCTTGCGGTGGTCGCGCTTCTTGGCCTCCTCGAGCATGGTCAGATGCTGCTTGAGGGCCTTGCGCGACTCCCACGCGGTGCCGTAGATGCGCTGCAGCATCGGCTGATCCTCACGGCCCCGCCAGTAGGCGCCGGCGCTTCGCAGCAGCGTGAACGCGGGCACCCGGTCGGTGCCGGGCACGTGGGGGCCCCGGCACAGGTCGGACCACGCCACCGAGCCGTCCGGTCGCACGTTGCGGTAGACGGTGAACGTCGGCGGCCCGTCGCCGGCCTCGCCCTCGCCGGGCCCCGCGTCCACGTTGGAGACGATGGTGCCCTCGTCGACGAGCTCGATGATCTCGCGCTTGTAGGGCTGGTCGGCGAACTCCTCGAGCGCCTGCTCGCGGGTGACCTCCTCGCGCACGAAGGACTGCTTCTCCTTCAGCAGCTCCTTCATCCTCGCCTCGATCCGCTCGAGGTCCGACGCGGTGAAGGGGCGCTCCACGTCGAAGTCGTAGTAGAAGCCGTCCTCCACGGGCGGACCGATCGCCCACTTCGCGCCCGGGAAGAGGTCGGTCACCGCCTGGGCCATGACGTGGGCCACCGAGTGGCGCAGGATCGCCCGACCCTCCTCGGAGTCGGCGGGGATCGGGGCCACCTGCGCGCCGTCGGGCACCTCGCGGTCGAGGTCCCACTGCAGGCTCGCGCCGTCGGGGGTGGTCACGCGGGCGGCGACGATCTGGCCGCGGACCGCCTCCAGCGCCTTGAGGGCCTGGATCGCGGTGGCGCCCTCCTCGAGCTGTGCCCGGGCGTCGCCGTGCTGGACGGTGATGGTCTGGCTCACGGAATCTCGCTCCTGGTCCGGCCGCCGAGCGTACTGCTGGCGGTCGTCGGGTCCGTCGCACGCGTCGATGCGCGACGGCTCGCGTCCAGGCTCGCCGGGCGGCGGGGCCGGGCGATCAGCCCCTCGACGGCCACCCGGCGCAGCGCGTTCGCGTCCGTCCCGTGGGCGCGGGGACGGCGAGCGGGCGAACGCGGTGCGAGATGTGCATGGGCCCACCGTGCCACCTCGGGCTGGGCGGGGCAAGCGCGCCCGTAGGCTGGCCGCGGCAGCACAAGGAGG
>SKLC01000032.1 GCA_007123425.1 Nitriliruptoraceae bacterium | reverse complement strand
GCCCTCGGGGTGGGCGCGGACGGCGGCGGCCGGTCCCGCGTCGGTGCTCATCGGCGGCTCTCGTGCGTGGGTGGGCGCGCGTCGCGCCGGCGAGGGGCGCTCGGGGCGGTGGGCAGCGTAGACTCCCAGGGCCCGGGCGCCGATGGCGCCTCGGGCACGACACCGGCCAACGGTGTCAACGCGACGACGAGGACACGACGCGCGGACCTGACACGGTCACGAGCGAGCCGGGACGGTGGGAGCCGGCGACCGCGACCGCGCGCCATCACCTCACCAGCGGCCGGCACGAACCCCCGCACGAGGCGGGGCGGTAGGGCCGGACGGGTCCCGCACGACACGCGGGCCGACCGGGGCGACCCGGCGGAAGCGAGAGCGGGTCGGCCCCGGCCGGCCAACGAGGGTGGCACCGCGGTGTGCGAGCGCATCGTCCCTCGGGTGATACCGACGTGCAGCGCGCCGTGACGCCCGGGCGACGGGGGCACGGCACCGACGACGAGCGAGCCCTTGCGATGAGCGAGCCGACACGCCCCTGGCCCGAGGTCGAGCCCCAGCCCGACCTGCCCGCGATCGAGCGCGAGGTCCTGGCGCACTGGGAGACGCATGAGGTCTTCGCGCGGAGCCTGCGCCAGCGCGAGCACGGGCCGGTGTGGTCCTTCTACGAGGGGCCGCCGACCGCCAACGGGATGCCGGGCACCCACCACGTCGAGGCGCGGGTGTTCAAGGACGTCTTCCCCCGCTACCGCACGATGAAGGGCTACTTCGTGCGGCGCAAGGGCGGCTGGGACTGCCACGGCCTGCCCGTCGAGGTCGAGGTGGAGAAGGAGCTCGGCCTGGAGTCCAAGGCCGACATCGAGGCCTATGGCATCGAGGCCTTCAACGCGCGGTGCCGCGAGTCGGTCCAGCGCTACGTCGACGCCTTCGAGCGCCTGACCGAGCGCATCGGGTTCTGGGTCGACACCGAGGACCCGTACTGGACCATGGACGCCACCTACGTCGACTCGCTGTGGTGGGCGCTCAAGGAGCTCATGGACCGCGGGCTGATCTTCGAGGAGTACCGGGTCGCCCCCTACTGCGGGCGCTGCGGGACCGCGCTGTCGGACGCCGAGGTCTCCCAGGGCTACGCCGAGATCGATGATCCGGCCGTCTACGTCCGCTTCCGCCTGACCGATCCGGTCCCGGGCGCCCCCGACGACCGGGACGTCCACCTGGCGGTGTGGACCACCACCCCCTGGACGCTGCCGTCGAACGTCGCCGCGGCCGTGGGCCCGGACATCGCCTACGCGCTGGTCGAGTCGCTGGGCACCGCGCCGGACGGCGGCGACGAGCTGCTGGTGATGGCCGCCGACCTGGTCGAGGCCGTCCTCGGCAGCAACGACGAGGAGGCCACCCGCCACCGCGTGATCGCCGAGCTCGGCGCCGACGACCTCGACGGCCTGCGCTACGAGGCCCCGTTCCGCATCGTCGAGGTGGACGTCGAGGACCGCTACGTGGTCACCGCCGAGTACGTCACGACCACCGACGGGACCGGCATCGTCCACCAGGCGCCCGCCTTCGGCGCCGACGACCTCGAGGTGGGCCGCCGCTACGGACTGCCGGTGGTCAACCCCGTCGACGCCGAGGGGCGGTTCTCGACCGGCCCCTGGGCCGGGCAGTTCGTCAAGGACGCCGACCCGCAGATCATCGAGGCGCTGCGCGACGGCGGCCACCTCATCGACCACCGGACCTACACCCACACCTACCCGTTCTGCTGGCGCTGCAAGCGGCCCCTGATCTACTGGGCCAAGCCGTCCTGGTACATCCGCACCACGGCCAAGCGCGAGGAGCTGCTGGCCAACAACGCGCAGATCGACTGGCATCCCGAGCACATCCGCGAGGGCCGCTTCGGCAACTGGCTCGAGAACAACGTCGACTGGGCGCTCTCCCGCGACCGGTTCTGGGGCACCCCCCTGCCCTTCTGGCGCTGCGACGACTGCGGGAAGGTCCACGCCGTGGGCTCCCGCGCCGAGCTCTCGGAGCGCTCCGGCCGCGATCTGACCGACCTCGACCCGCACCGGCCCTACGTGGACGAGATCACCATCCCGTGCGGCGCCTGCTCGGGAACGGCCCGGCGGGTGCCGGACGTGGCCGACGCCTGGTTCGACTCGGGTGGCATGCCCTTCGCCCAGTGGGGCTATCCGCACCAGGGCGCCGAGGAGTTCCAGCGCCACTTCCCCGCGGACTACATCTGCGAGGCGATCGATCAGACCCGCGGCTGGTTCTACTCCCTGCTGGCGGAGTCGACGCTGCTGTTCGACACGAGCTCGTACCGCACGGTGCTGTGCCTGGGCCACATCGTCGACGAGCACGGCAAGAAGATGTCCAAGTCGGCGGGCAACATCCTCGACCCGTGGGAGCTGATCGACCGGCACGGCGCCGATCCCCTGCGCTGGCTGATGTTCGCCGAGGGCAACCCGTGGCAGAACCGGCGGGTGGGCCATCATCTGCTCGAGGACGTGGTGCGCTCCTTCCTGCTGACGCTGTGGAACACCCACGTCTTCTTCACCACCTACGCGCGCATCGACGGCTTCACCCTCGACCAGGCCGCGCCCGATGTCGCTGACCGGCCGGCCGCCGACCGCTGGGTGCTGGCCGAGCTCGCGGCGCTGGTCGACACCGTCGACGAGGCGCTCGAGGGCTACGACGTGTCCACGGCCACCCGCGCGCTGGAGCAGTTCGTCGACGACCTGTCGAACTGGTACGTGCGCCGCAACCGCCGGCGCTTCTGGAAGTCGGCCGCGGAGGACCCGTCCGACAAGGCCGCCGCCTATCGCACGTTGCACACCTGCCTGGTGACGCTGACCGGATTGCTCGCGCCCTTCGTCCCCTTCGTCGCCGACCGGCTGTGGCGGGACCTGATGCTCTCGCAGGACGCGGATGCGCCGGCCTCGGTCCATCTGACGGACTTCCCCCGGGCCGAGGACGCCTGGCGCGACGAGGAGCTGCGTGCCGCGATGGGCACCGCGCGGCGTGTGGTCGAGCTCGGCCGGCAGGCCCGCAACGACGCGGCGGTGCGGGTGCGCCAGCCGCTGGCGCGGGCGTTGGTGAGCGTGCCGAGGGCCGAGCGCGACGGGCTGGTGGCGCTGCTCGACGACATCGCCGAGGAGCTCAACGTCAAGGAGCTCGAGCTCTCCGACGGCACGGGCGAGCTCATCGACCGGACGCTCAAGCCCAACTTCCGCGCGCTGGGCCCGGCGTTCCAGAAGCGTGCGCCCGAGGTCGCCGAGGCGATCCGCGCGCTGCCGCCGGAGCAGGCCGAGGCCGTGGCCGACGCGCTGGCCGACGGCCCGGCGCGCCTGGAGCTCGACGGCGAGCAGGTCGAGCTCACCGCCGAGATGGTCGAGGTGGTCGAGTCCCCGCGGACCGGCTGGGCCGTGGCCAGCGACGGGGGCACCTCCTTCGCGCTCGACACGGAGCTGACCCGCCCGCTGCAGGTCGAGGGCGCGGCCCGGGAGCTGATCCGCGCGGTCAACGACCGGCGCAAGGCGGCCGATCTCGCCCTCGACGAGCGGATCACGCTGACCGTCGCCGTGGCGCCCGCCGCGCTGGACGAGGAGCTCGCCGCTGGCGGGTGGTACGACGTGCTCGCCCGCGAGGTGCTCGCCGAGCAGGTCCTCCGCGAGGCCGCCGCCGAGGGGGCCGCGGTCGACCTCGCCGGGCTCGGGGAGGCGACGGTGGTCGTGCAGCCGTGAGAGCGCTGCTTCGGGCGGCCATGGCTGCGACACTGGCCGCGGGCGCGATCGGGGTCGCCCGCCATCGGCTCGACACCGTGCGGGTCCGACGCGGCGAGCT
>SKLC01000355.1 GCA_007123425.1 Nitriliruptoraceae bacterium | reverse complement strand
GCGACCGCCGCCGACAACGTGCCCATGTCGTGGCCTTTCGCTCGCCGCCGCGCGGCGCTGCCACCTCGACGCTCTCGCGGGGGGCGCGACGCTACCCGGCGGTCGGCCGGCCCCCCGGCAGCATGCTGGCCGAGATGCGACGGCCGGGCGGCCACGATGCCCGGCGGCACGCAGGCCGAAGGGTGGCAGCAGGAGGCATGTCGCCGAGCTGGCCCGAGGCCCCGCAGCCGCCCGCATCGTGCCTGCAGCGGGTCCTAGGTGTTGGGATTCGTCGCCGCTACGGTCCCGCCCGAGCCACCGCTGGGTGGCGTCATGAGCGCGAACGGGAGCATGAGCACCCATGGCAACCGCCAAGAAGTCCGCGAAGAAGGCCACCAAGAAGGCGGCGAAGAAGACCGCCAAGAAGGCCACCGCGAAGAAGACGACCAAGAAGGCGACGAGCAAGAAGACCGCGAAGAAGGCGACGGCCGCGGCCGCCTCGCCCGTGGTGGTCGCCTCCAAGGTCAAGGAGCGTCTGCGCCAGCAGGACGCACGGATGTCCGGCGAGTTCGTCGACGCCCTCAACTCCGAGGTGGACGAGCTCATCGGCCGTGCGATCCAGCGGGCCCAGGACAACGGCCGCAGCACGGTCCGACCGCAGGACCTGTAGCGCACGGGCGCCCCGAGCGCCCGACCCGTCCGCGATGCGAGGCTCGACCGCGCATCGCGGACGACGCTGTCGGTGGCCGATCCACGGCGGAGACGGGACGACCGGGTCGGCGGCGCACCGGAGGCCGGCTCGGTGGTCGGTGGTGGCCGGTTCGATGGTCGGTGGTGAGGGGTGCGCACAGCGATCCGCCCTACGATGGCGCCATGAACCTTCTCCAGCTCGACCAACCGCCCGAGGCGTCCTCGCCGGCGCCGGTGCTCGTCGCCGCGCTCGACGGCTGGACCGACGCCGGCTCGGCGGGCACCACGGCCGCGCAGGTGCTGCGCGACGCCTGCGAGCCCCGCCGGCTGGCCGCGTTCCCGCCCGACACGCTCTACGACTACCGCGACCGCCGGCCGCTGCTCGAGATCGACAAGGGCGAGCTCGGCCAGCCGCAGTGGCCCGAGCTCGTGGTCGAGCTGCTCGAGCCCACCGCCGGGCCGCCCCTGGCCCTGATCAGCGGCGGCGAGCCCGACTTCGCCTGGCAGTCGGCCGGTGCGGACCTGGTCGCCCTGGCCCGGCAGCTGGGTGCCACCCGCTACGTGGGGCTGGGCTCGGTGCCCGGGCCCGTCCCCCACACGCGCCCCACCCCGCTGATCAGCACCTCGAGCTCCCTGGAGCTGCGCGAGCGCATGGGCCAGCCCCACGAGCAGGTCGTGGTGCCCGCCTCCTTCCAGGTGGTGCTCGAGACCCAGTTCCAGGACGCAGGGCTCGACACCCTGGGGCTGTGGGCGCGGGTCCCCCACTACGTGGCCGGCGAGTACCCCGCGGCCGCCCGCGCGCTGCTCGAGCGCTTCTCCTCCTACCTCGGCACCCCGGTGGACCTCTCGGTCCTCGACGAGGAGATCTCGGACAATCGTGAGCGCCTCGACCTCGCCGCCGACGGCTCCGAGGAGGTCACCGACCACATCCAGCAGCTCGAGGAGCTGCACGACGCGGAGCTCGAGCGCGCCGACGGCGCCGAGGAGCAGGGCCCGATGACCTCCGGCCCGCTGCCGTCGGGCGACGAGATCGCCGCCGAGGTGGAGCGCTTCCTGCGCGGCAAGCGGGAGTAGGCTCGCGGCGCCCGGCCGGTCCCAGCCAGCGCTGGCTGCGGCCCGCGCCTGTCCCGTCCCCGAGCCCTGGATCTCACGTGCGCATCGCCGTCACCGGCTCCATCGCGACCGACTACCTGATGACCTTCCCCGGCCGCTTCAGCGAGCAGCTGGTGGCCGAGCAGCTCGACCGGGTCAGCCTGTCGTTCCTGGTGGACGAGCTGGAGGTGCGCCGCGGCGGGGTGGCGGCCAACATCGCCTTCGGGCTGGCCCGCCTGGGACTGTCCCCGCTGCTCGTGGGCGCGGTCGGCGAGGACTTCAACACCGACTACCGCGCCTGGCTCTCGCGCCACGGGGTGGACACCTCGGGCGTGCACGTCTCCGAGCTGCGCCACTCCGCCCGGTTCATGTGCACCACCGACGAGGACCAGAACCAGATGGCCTCGTTCTACACCGGTGCCATGGAGGAGGCGCGCTTCATCGAGCTCGCGCCGCTGGCCGACCGGGTGGGCGAGCTCGACCTCGTGGTGATCTCGCCCAACGATCCGCTGGCGATGGTGCGCCACACCGAGGAGTGCCGCCAGCTCGGCCTGGACTTCATGGCCGACCCCGGCCAGCAGCTGGCCCGCATGGACGGCACGCAGGTGCGGCGGCTGATCGACGGGGCCCGCTACCTGATCACCAACGACTACGAGCGCACGCTGCTGGAGACCAAGACCGGGTGGTCGGGCCAGGAGATCCTCGAGCGGGTGGGCCACCGGATCACCACCATGGGCCCCAAGGGCGCGGTCATCGAGAGCGGCCAGGGCGTGCTGGCCGAGGTGCCGGCCGCCGCCGAGCGGGACCGCGTGGACCCCACCGGGGTGGGCGACGCCTTCCGTGCGGGCTTCCTCGCCGGCCTGGCCTGGCACCGGCCGCTGGAGCGCTGCGCGCAGCTCGGCTCGCTGATGGCGACCTACGTGCTCGAGAGCGTGGGCACGCAGGAGTACGACCTCGAGGCCGAGCAGTTCGTCCAGCGCCTCGGGGACACCTTCGGCTCCGAGGCCGCCGACGAGGTCCGCCCCCACCTGCTGTAGCGAGGCTCCCCACGACTGCGGGCGGCCGGGGCGGCATCACCGCCCCGGCCGCCACCTCGGCCACGGCCGTCGGGCCGCCTCGCGATCCACCACGTCGACACTGGCGAGTTACTGTACCGTCCAGACGGTACAGTAACGTCTCGTCGCTCCCGCCCACGCGAAACGAGGACGATCGTGGCACGACCTTCGGTGCGCCCGCAGCTGCTCGACGCCGCGGCGCGTCGCGTGGCCGAGGGCGGCCTCGAGGAGCTCACCCTCGATCAGGTGGCGGCCGACGCGGGCGTGAGCAAGGGCGGGCTGCTCTACCACTTCCCCACCAAGGCCGACCTCATCGAGGCGCTGATCCGCGATGTGCTCCGGCGCTTCGAGGACACCGTCGAGCGAGCGAGCGCGGGCAGCGACGCGCCCGGCACCTGGACCCGTGCCTACATCGACGCCACCTTCGACGCCGAGGTCTCCCGCCCCGCCCTGGCCACGGCCCTGCTGGCCTCCCCGGAGGTGGGCACGGACCTGGCCCGCACGTGTGCGCGCACCTTCGCGGACTGGCAGCGCAGCCTCGTCGCCGACGGCATCGACGCCGGGACCGCGGCGACGATCCGCTTCGCCTGCGATGGCTGGTGGACCCTGTCGAGCCTCACCGGCGACGGCGACGATGACGCCGAGCTGCTGCGCGCCCGTCTCCACGAGCTCGCCGACGAGGCCGTCTCCTCGCGCTGGACCGGCACCGGGGCACGGCCGTGAGCCGGATCGTCGCCTACCTCGCCGTCTTCGTCGCCGCGGCCGTGCCGTGGCTCGAGGTGCTGTTCGTCGTGCCCGCCGCGCTGCTGGCCGGCCTGGGCCCGGTGCCCACGGTGGTCCTGGCCGCCGCGGGCAACATCGTCACGCTGGTGCCCGTGGTGCTGCTGGGCGAGCGTCTGCGCGCCTGGCTGCGCCAGCGCCGGGCACGCAAGCGCGGCGTCGAGGCCAGCGAGGAGCCCGGCTCCTCGACGCGGGCGGCGCGGCTGATGGACCGCTACGGCGTCCCCGGCCTGGCGCTGCTGGGCCCGCT
>SKLC01000083.1 GCA_007123425.1 Nitriliruptoraceae bacterium | reverse complement strand
GCGCGGCGAGCGCCGCGGCGCCGGGCCCAGGCCGCGCGCAGGCGCACGCCGGCCGGGCTGGCCTCGATCTCCTCGATGCGGCCCCGGACCAGGTGCTCGGCGGCGGCCACATGGGGCTCCTCGCCGGTCAGTCGCACCAGCATCGGGTCCCCGGGGTAGGAGCCGAGCTTGACCTCCGGGTGGCGCCGCTGCAGCTCCGCGAAGGTGAGGTTGAGCGCGCTCTCCGGCAGCCCGTGCTCGATCTCGACCACCGTGGGCACGTCGTTGCGCCCGGCCAGCAGCTGCGGCTCGACGGTGCGCTGCACGATCGAGCGCAGCTGGTCGGGCACGCCGGGCAGCACCACCACCGTCAGGCCCTCGTCGTCCATACCGCCGTCGACGTCGATGGCCACGCCGGGTGCCCAGCCGGCCTCGTGCAGCAGCAGCCGGCTGCCCGCGGGCACCCGCGCCATGCGCTTGAGGTGCCAGGCGAACTCGTCGTCGACCTCGAAGCCCTGCTGCTGGGTCCAGGCCAGCGCCCCGTCGATGCGCTCCGAGATGACCCGGTCCTCCACGAGGTCGCGACCGAGGCTGGCGGCGACCGCCTCGTAGGTGATGTCGTCGGGGGTGGAGCCCACGCCACCGGTGGTGAGCACCAGCCGGGGCCGTGCCCGGCCCAGCTCGCCCCGCAGCACCTCGTCGATCGCGTCGAACTCGTCGGGCACCACGTGCACCCGGGACAGGGGCACGCCGTGGACCCGGAAGCGGTCGGCGAGCCAGGGGGAGTTCGCATCCGTCACGTAGCCACCGAGGATCTCGTCCCCGATCACCACGATCGACGCCTCGAGCACCTCGTCTCTCCTGCCACGCGCACCGGCGAGGGTAGTGGGCCGCGCGAGGGGTCTGATCCGACTCCGGGACGGCCGGGCACGGCTGCTAGCGTCCGCGCCGTGATCATCGAGTCGGACGAAGCCCGCAGCGACGTCATCCTGGCGGCCGCAGCTGCTGTGCTCGGCAACTTCCTCATCGGCATCGTCAGCCAGCTGCCGCTGTACCCGCGGAGCGGCGTGCCGGGCATGCTGGTCGCGGTCTTCTGGATCTTCGCCGTCACCGGGCTGGTGCCGCTGCTCCTCGCCCAGTACCGCGGCGACGGCGTGCGCGCCTTCGGCCTGGACGCGCCTCGCGCCGCCTGGCGGCGGGGGCTGCTCCTGGTGGTGCCGGTGGTCGTGCTGGGGGTCCTGCAGGCCCTGCTGGTCGGCGGTGACCCGCTGGGGGCGGCGCTGGGACGCATCGGCCAGGCCCTGGCGGCAGCGGCACCGCTGGGCTCGGCCATGGCCGTGCTCGAGCTGGTGGCGCTCATCATCGGCGGCGTGCTGCTGACGACCTTCCTCACCGTTCGCGGCCGGGAGGGGTTCAAGCCGGTGGACCTGTCGCTGACCCAGGCGCTGCGCACCTTCGGCCTGGGAGCGGCCGGCGTCGCGCTGGTCGCCGGGCTGCTGCGCTCGCTGGGGCCGCAGGTCGGCACCGGCGCGGTGCTGCTCGAGGTCGGCGCGCTGGTGGCGCTGGTGCTGCTCGCCGACCGCCTGGTGCCGTTGGGCCCCACGGTGCCTCGGGGCGCGATCCTGGCGCCGATGGTGGTGGTGGCGGTCGCCCACCTGTTCGCGCTCGGAGGCGGGCTGCTGTTCGGCAACCCGCTGATCGGCCTGCACGCCGGCGGCCTGGCCGCCGGCACCGCGGTGGTCGTCGCCGTGATGGTCTCGGCGAGGCACATGGCCTGGGCCGTGGTGCCGCTGCTCATCGCGGTGCACTGGTGGCCGACGTGCCTCAGCCCGGTGCCGATCAGCCAGGCGCCCGGCTGCTGACGGACCTCACACGTCCTTCTGGTCCTCGTCGTCCTGCAGCTCGCGGCTCTTCTCGTCGAGCTTGTCGCCGACGTTGCCCTTGGCGGTCTGGCCCTTGCCCTTCATCTCGCGCTTGCGGTCGCCCGTCACGGCGCCCGCGATCTCGTTGGCCTTGCCCTTGATCTTGTCGCCGGTGCCTCGTCCCATCGTCGCGCTCCTGGTCGTGGTGTCGCGGGCGACGCCCGCTCCCCTCCCGATCCGAGCGTGCACGAACAGGCTCCCACGAGCAGCCACCAGGCCCGCCGCCCGACCACTGACCCCGTCCCCGCGGGGTGCGACGTGACCCTGCCTCCGCGGATGCGACGCGGGCTCGTCCCCCGGCCGAGCTGCGACGTGAGCTGCCCAGCACCGCGCACCTGGCATCACGGCTCCCCCCGGCCCGCCATGGCGATGGCCCCGCCGCCGGGCGGGGCCATCGCAGGTGGTGAGCTCGCGCGGGGTCAGTCGAAGGCGCGGAACGTCTTGATCGCGTCGAGGTGCTGATCGCGCTGCGCCTGGTCACGCACGCCCAGGCCCTCCTCGGGCGCGTTGACCAGGATGCCGATCTTGCCGGCGTGCTGGTTGTGGTGCATCTCGTAGGCGCCCTGCGCGGCCTGGTCGAGGTCGTAGGTCTTCGACAGGATCGGGTGGATCATGCCGAGGTCGACCAGCCGGTTGGCCTGGTAGGCCTCGTTGTAGTTGGCGAAGTGCGAGCCGACGATGCTCTTCAGCCGCATCCACAGGTGGCGGTTGTCGTACTGGTGCAGGTAGCCGGAGGTCGACGCGCAGGTGACCACCGTGCCGCCGCGCTTGCAGACGATCACCGAGGCGTTGAAGGTCGAGCGGCCCGGGTGCTCGAACACGATGTCGGGATCCTGGCCCACCATGTCGCGGATCTTCTTGCCGAACCGCCGGATCTCCTTCATGTCGGGCGTGCCGTCCTCCTTCTCGAAGCGGTAGCCCTCGGCCTTGCGGTTGATGACGTGCTCGACGCCGATCTGGCGCAGCACCTCGGCCTTCTCCTCGCTGGAGACGACGCAGACGGGGATGCCGCCGCCGTTGAGCACGAACTGGGTCGCGAAGCCGCCCAGCCCGCCGGTCGCGCCCCAGATCAGCACGACATCGCCCTGCTTCATCTGCGCCGCGTTCTGGCCCACCAGCATCCGGTACGAGGTGGCCATCACCAGGCCCAGCGAGGCGGCCTCCTCCCAGGTGAGGTGGTCGGGCATCGGCATCAGCTGGTTGGCCTTGACCATGGAGATGTCGGCCAGGCCGCCGAAGTTGGTCTCGAAGCCCCAGATCTTCTGGCCGGGGTCGAGCATCGAGTCCTCGTGGCCCTCGGGCTGCTCGAGGTCGACGTAGTTGCAGTGCACGGTCACCCGGTCACCGGGCTTCCACTGCGTCACGCCCGGGCCGGTTCGCAGCACCACGGCCGCCGCGTCGGAGCCCACGATGTGGTAGTCGAGGTCGTGGCGGGCACCGAGCTCGCCGAGCTGCGACATCCGCTCCAGGAAGCCGAAGGTCGGCAGCGGCTCGAAGATCGAGGTCCAGACGGTGTTGTAGTTCAGCGCCGAGGCCATGGGCGCGATCAGCACCTCGTTGGGGCCCAGCGGCGGGATCGGCACCTCGTCGACATGGAGGCTCTCGCGCGGGTCCTTGTCCTCCGAGGCCACCCCCTCGAACATGTCGACCTCGGACTTGCGGACCACCGCCGCCCGCATCGTCTCGGGGAGGTCGAGCTTGGCCAGCTCCTCCCCCGGGACGTCCTCGAGAATGGCCTGCCGGATCGCGTCCATGCCCATTCGAACCCTCGTCCTCTCGCGTGCGTCGTCATCGGCCGATGTCAGCCTCCGGGCGGGGACGCTAGCGGCGGGCCCGGCCACCGAGGAAACGCGGACGGGCCGGAGGACGGGGGCCGCACACAGCGCGCCGGGCCCGCCCCCGTGGGCACGACCGCAGGTCGCGACCGGCACGGACGCGATGGGCGGT
>SKLC01000099.1 GCA_007123425.1 Nitriliruptoraceae bacterium | reverse complement strand
CTCAGGCCTCGACGTCCTGCACGAGGGCGCCGGCTGCCTCGAGCTGCTCGAGAAGCTCGTCGCTCGAGCAGTCCTGGATGACCGCCAGCGCCCGCAGGTCGTCGCCGCGCACCGACAGCACCCGCCGGTTGAAGTCACCACGCTGGACCTGGATCGACTCGCAGTAGCGCCGCAGTGCCGCGTATCCGTCGCCGAGGCGCTGCAGTCGGTCGAGATTGAGCACGATGCCCGCGCTCGCCTCCAGCGTTCGCCGGGACTCCCCCGGCAGCACGTCCGCGGGCGAGACCCCGTAGAACTCGGCGAGCTCCAGCAGCCGGCTGGCACTGATGTTGCGGTCGCCCCGCTCGTAGGAGCCGACGACCGCGGCCTTCCACGCCCCATCCGAGACGCGCTCGACGTCCTGCAGCGTGAGCCCCTGCTCGGCTCGGACGCGCCGCAGCCGTTCCCCCACTTCCTGCGCGTACGTCAACTTCTTCTCGCTCCGTATTAGCCCCGCCGCACACGGTAGCCGCCCTGCGAGCGAGCGCAGCGCACCTCCATGCCCAGTCGAACAGTGCGCACACGACGCACGCCAGCCACATCCTCGCCCCGCCGGCGTCAGTGCCCTGCCGACCCCACGAGCATCGCACAGGGACGCCGCCGACGCACGCATTCGCGCATGGAGTGGAGGCGGAGGTCAGTCGCTGCGGGCCGCCCACGCCAGGGTCGCCGCCAGCCCCTCCTCGAGGGTCGTCCACGGCTTCCAGTCCAGCACCCGCCCGGCGTGGCGGGCGTCGAGGCAGCTGTGGCGGATCTCTCCCGGGCGCGCGGGAGCGTGGACGGGCTCATGGTCGTAGCCGGTCGCCGCAGCCAGCGCCCGGAAGAGCTGGTTGACGGTGACCCGCTCGCCCGTGCCGATGTTGCACCGCTCCCCCGGCGCCCGATCGGCGGCCAGCACCAGGGCGTGCACCACGTCGTCGACGAACACGAAGTCACGCGACTGCTCCCCGTCGCCGAAGATCGTGCACGGCTGGCCGGCGAGCATCCGTCCCACGAAGGTGGCCACCACGCCGCCCTCGCCGCTGGTGGTCTGGTGGGGCCCGTAGACGTTGGCGCAGGTCAGCGCGGTCCACTCCAGGCCGTAGAGCGCCTCGTAGGTGCGCAGATACTCCAGCGCGGTGCGCTTGCTGGCCCCGTACGGCGAGAGCGCGGGCGCGTCGAAGGACTCGTCGAGGGGCAGCTCCGACTCGTCGGGCTCGCCGTAGGAGCCGATCGTGCCCGCATAGACCACCTTCCGCGCCTCGCAGGCACGGGCCGCCTCCAGGACGTTGACGGTGCCCAGCACGTTGATCGCCGCGTCGGTGATCGGGTCCTCGACGCTGCGCCGCACGTCCACCTGCGCGGCGAGGTGGAAGATCACCTCGGGGCGCAGGCGCTCGGCGAGCGCGGTCAGGCCGCCCTGGCGGAGATCGAGGCGGTTGAACTCGAATCGGCCGGCGTGGCGCTCCCGCGCCTCGACGAGGTTGGCGAGGCTGCCCGTGGACAGGTCATCCACGCCCACCACCCGGCGTCCGTCCTCCAGCAGGCGCACCACGAGGTTGGACCCGATGAAGCCGGCGGCGCCGGTGACCAGGACGGGGCGATCCGACATCTTCGACCTCGAGCGGGGCGTCGCGGGCTGCAGGCAGCGGGCGCCCGCAGGCTACTCGCCGCGCTCGAGCCACCCGTCGAGGCGCGTCGCTCACTCCTCGGCCGCGCCCTGGGTCAGCCGGTCGTGGATGCGGTCCACCAGCGACGAGGGCGCGTGCTCGACGCAGTTCTGGCGCACGATCGCCCGCAGCTGCTCCTCGAAGGTCGCCCGGTCGGTGCACGGGTAGCAGGCCGTCAGGTGCTCGCGGATCTTGACCACGCGGTGCTCGGGGAGCTCGCCGTCGAGCAGGAGCTCGAGCTGCTCGAGCGCCTCCTGGCACTCCGGCCCGCAGTCGGGATCGATGCTCATCCGTCCTCCTCCGACTCGATCAGCCCCCGGGTCCTCGCATACTCGGCCAACGCCTTTTGGAGGGCTTTCCTTCCCCGATGCAGCCGGGACATCACCGTGCCCACCGGCGTGTCCATGATCTCGGCGATCTCCTTGTAGGCGAAGCCCTCGACATCGGCGAGGTAGACCGCCATCCGGAACGACTCGGGCAGGTCGGCCAGGGCGCCGCGCACCTCCTCGGAGGTGAGCGACTCGAGCACCTCCCGCTCCGCCGACCGACCGCCCGAGCGCGCGATCTCGTCGTAGAAGCTGTAGTCGTCGACCTCTTCCTTGAGCGCCTCCTGGGGGCGGCGCTGCGCCTTGCGGTACATCGAGATGTAGGTGGTGTGGAGCACGCGGTAGAGCCAGGCCCGCAGGTTGGTCCCGGGCTGGTACTGGTGGAAGGAGCGGTAGGCCTTGGCGACCGTCTCCTGCACCAGGTCCTCGGCATCCGCGGGGTTGCGGGTGTAGCGCAGCGCGGCGGAGTAGAGCCGGTCGAGCAGCGGCAGGACCTCGGTCTCGAACTCCTCGCGCCGCTCGGCCTCCGTCAGCTCCTGCCGACGCACGCTGCCGTCCGGCTGACGGCCGTCGTCGACCTCGGTGAAGGCATCGCTCACGGGACCGCGGCTCCTTGGGTGCGGGACCCGTCACTGTACGCGCTGGCGCCTCGCCGGGGCCCGTCGCCCGACCCCCTTCCACAGAAATGGAAAGAATCATATAGACATGAGATGACACGATAATTATCTTTGTGCCCGTTGATCACCGAGAGCCGACCGGCGGGTCGCCCACCCCAGGCCCGCCGGCCGGCCCGGCCCCTGGAGCGAGCGCGAGGACGAGCACGTGGACGAAGGCCTGCCGGCGTGGGGAGACGCCCCCGGTGAGGAGTCGACGCCGTCACGGCGCTCACGCCCGTGGCTGCTGCTGCTGGGCGTGATCCCGTGGCTGATCGTCATCGGCCTCGTGGCGCTGCACCTGATCGGCGACGGCGATCGACCACCCACCCCGCGCGCGTCACACGATCCGCAGACGATGCGCCCGGCCGATGCCGAGCCCGCGGAGACCGGCCCGGCCGACCCCGCCTCGAACGCGGTCCCCACCCACGCTCCCGAGAAGAGGACATCGACCGGCCAGCCGCCGACGTCGGGCGACGAGCCCCGACGGGCCGAGCAGGCCGCCGGCCACGGCCCCGGGCCGCAGCACGAGGCCGAGGCTCCTCTCGCCGCGGTCGCGCTGGCGGTCGCACGGTCGTGGCTGACCGACGTCGGGCCGCGCCTCGAGATCGAGGGGCTCGCGCCCCGACCGGACCGCTACCTCGAGCACGCCGTCGTCGAGCGGGTCGAGCGCCACGGCGACCACGCCGTGGCCAGGGTGCTGGCCGTGGTGCTCCACCGCGACGGCGACCGCTACGTCGAGGCGGACGCGCGCCGCCTCGCGGTCCCGCTCCGCGCGACACCCACGCCTCAGCCGGCCGGCCCGCCGTGGTGGCTCGACGAGATGGAGCTGACGGTCACGCCTCCCGCCTCGCTCAGCGAGGTGGCGGACCCTGACGAGCTGCTGGCGCTGAGCGAGGCGCTGCACGTCGCGGGGCTCGACGACGAGCTGCGGGCCGCCGAGCGCACGCCCGACGGCTGGTGGCTGGCGCGCCTCGAGGACCGCGACGCACCGGTGTGGTTGCGGCCGGGCGACCACGGGCCGGTGCTGGCGACACATCCCCCGGCACCCGACGCCCCGGGACACGACGTCCCGACTCACGACGCCCCGGCACACGATCACGAGGAACGAGGATGACCCACGCGCCCGGACCACCCCCACGGACCACCGCGCAGGCCACGGCCGCGCCGGGCCCGGACCCTGCCCGGCTGGCCGGCGTGCTCGCGCGCACCTGGCTGGAGGTGCAGGCACGG
>SKLC01000116.1 GCA_007123425.1 Nitriliruptoraceae bacterium | reverse complement strand
GCTCGCACTGGCCGGCGCGTCGGTCGCGGTCACGGCCGGTGCGCCCATGCTGGGGCCGGGTGCGGCGGTGGAGGCGCTGCGTGGCCTCGCCGACGATTCCACGGCGAACGTGGTGGTGCGGGAGCTGCGTGTCCCGCGGCTGGTGCTCGCCGCCGTGGGCGGTGCAGCCCTGGGCCTGGCCGGCGCCCTGCTTCAGGGCGGCTTGCGGAACCCGTTGGCCGGTCCGGAGCTCATCGGGGTCAACGCCGGTGCGGCGCTGGTCATCGGCACGCTGGTGATCGTGGGCGTGCCCACGGCCGCCCCCGCGCTGCCGGTCCTCGCGTTGCTCGGCGGTCTGGCGGGAGGTGCGGCGGTGATGGCGGCGGCCTGGCGGCACGCCGACCGCGGTCGGGTGATCCTGGTGGGGGCCGCCGTGACCGCCGTGCTGCACGCCACGCTCTTCGCGGTCGTGGCCTCCGGAGCCCAGTACCAGCTCGGGGTGCTGTTCCGGTTCCTGCTGGGAAGCCTGGCCAACCTCACCTGGGACGAGGTGCGCCTGCCGGTCACCTGGTCGCTGATGACGGTGCCGCTGGCGTTGGCCTGCGCGCGGCGTCTCAACCTGCTGCGGCTGCCGGACGACGTCGCCGAACAGCTCGGCGTGAACGTGGCACGCACCCGGCTGCTGTTGATCGCGCTGGCCGTGGCGCTCATCGCGCCCGTCGTGGCGGTCGCCGGTGCGATCGGCTGGATCTCGCTGCTCTCGCCTCACCTGGTCCGCCAGGCCGCCCAGACCAGCGACGCGCGGCTCGTGCTGCCGCTGACGGCACTGACCGGGGCGGCCCTGCTGATCGTGACCGATCAGGCCGCCCGGCTGGTGTTCCGTCCCCTGGAGGTGCCGGTGGGATCGTTCACCACCCTGTTCGGTGGGGTCGTGCTGCTGGTGCTGCTGCGCCGCCGCCTCGTGACGGTGCGCTCATGAGCGCGCAGATCTCCGCTCCCGCCGCCCCCACGGCCGAGCACGGCCGGTCGCCGGTGCGCTCTCGGCGCCTGATCGTGCCCATGGGCGCCCTGGCCCTGCTACTGGCCCTGGCGGCGCTGCACCTGGCCACGGGCACGCAGCAGTTGGGGATCTTCGAGGTAGCTGCGGCGTTGCTGACGAGCCGGGAGGTCGACTCACTGCACCACCAGATCGTGGTCGACATCCGCCTGCCCCGCACGCTCGTGGCCGCTACGGCCGGCGGGATGCTGGCGCTGGCGGGCGCGCTGCTGCAGTCGGTGCTCCGCAACCCCCTGGCCGCGCCCAGCGTGCTCGGCGTGAGCTCCGGGGCGGTCCTGCTCGCCGCACTGGCCGTCACCTTCGGGCCCCCCGTGGGGACGCTCGGTCCCGTCCTGCCGCTGCTGGCACTGGTCGGTGGCCTGGGCGCCGGCTTGGCCGTCTACACGCTCGGCCGGCACCGTGGCCGCACCGACCCGACGCGCCTGATCCTCGTCGGGGTGCTGTTGTCGGGCATCGCCGCCTCGGCGACCGCGGCCGTGGTCATCGTCGGTGGCAGCTCGGTCAGCGGCGTCTTGCGCTGGATGATCGGCAGCATCAACGGACGCGTCTGGCACGACTGGCACGTGCTATGGCCCTGGGCCCTGGTGACGATCCCGCTCGCGTTGGCGACGGCCCGCGTCGGAAACCTGCTGCAGATCGGGGACGAGGCCGCGGCCGCGGTCGGGCTGCCCGTCGAACGGGCCCGCCTGCTGCTCGTGCTGCTGGCGGCCATGTTGACCGCCGGGGCGGTCGCGATCGTCGGCGCCGTGGCCTTCGTCGGCCTCATCGTCCCGCACGCCGTCCGGGGGCTGGTCGGCGCCGACACGCGCCGCGTGTTTCCGCTGAGCCTCGTCGCGGGCGCCGCACTGCTGCTGGCCGCCGACGCCGTGGTCTCCACCGTGCGCGTCGAGCTGCCCGGCGACCCACTGTCCCCACCCGCGCTGCTGCCCGTCGGGGTGCTGACGGCGTTCCTCGGCGGTGCGTTCTTCGCCGTCGTACTGCTGCGCCGTCCACACCAATCGGGCGTGAGCTGAGCGTCCCCGACACCGCGTGTCCAGGAGTATCCCATGAGACTGACCAACGGCCACCGACCGCGCACCCGCCATGGGCGAAACCGTCACGCCATCCCGGGTGATGCTGCCGCGATCGCCGCCCGTGACCTGGTCGTCGGCTACGGCGGAGCGCGTGTCCTCGACGGTCTCGACCTGGTCGTCGAGCGCGGCACGACCACGGCGCTCGTCGGCCCCAACGGATCCGGCAAGTCGACGCTGCTGCGCACCTTGGTGCGGCTGCTGCGACCCGAAGCGGGAGCCGTCCTGCTCGACGGTGCCGCCATCCAGCGTCTCCCCACCCGCGAGGTCGCCCGGCGCCTGGCGGTCCTGCCGCAGCAGCCCGAGGTCCCTGCCGGCATCACCGTGCGGGAGCTGACCGAGCAGGGCCGCTACCCCCACGTGGGAGCGCTGCGCACGCTGGGTGCCGCCGACCGCGACGCCGTGGACCGGGCCCTCGAGGCGACCGGGATGCAGACCTTCGCCCACCGGCGGGTCGACGAGCTCTCCGGCGGCGAGCGGCAGAAGGCCTGGATCGCGCTGGCGCTCGCGCAGGACACGCCGATGCTGCTGCTCGACGAGCCGACCACCTTCCTCGACCTCGGGCACCAGTTCGAGGTGCTCGAGCTCGTCGGCCGCCTGCGCGACGAGACCGGGCTGACCGTCGTGCTGGTCCTCCACGACCTCAACCAGGCAGCCCGCCACGCCGCACGGCTGGTGGTGCTCGATCGTGGCGCGGTGGTCGCCGACGGCACCCCGGCACGAGTCCTCACGCGAGAGCTCCTGCGAGACATCTTCCGCGTGCACGCCGAGGTCACCGTGGACACGGACGGGGTGCCCGTCGCGCACCCCAAGAGCTGGGCCGGCCCGCGCCAGGACCCCCAGACACAGGAGTCCAATGCCCGAGTTCCGGACGCGCCAACCTGAACCCGCCGAGCGCAGTCGGCAACCCACCACAATCGGTCAGCCAACCAGGCTGGCAGGAACTGCGTCCTGCGGTAGGAATCGAGAGTGATGCATCGCTTGTTCGCCCGGTAGCCCACGGCCAAGGAGGGGAGGACTATCAGCCGGGTCTGTGACGCGGGCGTCACATACCGCCCGATCGCGCGCGGCCCCGGGGTCGTCGATCGCCGCCGGCTATGTACCGGTTGCGGCCGACGATGAACGAGCGTCCTGGATGGTAAGTACGACCACGCGGTCCTCGCTCTCGATGTGCTCATACACGAGCAGCATCCAGCGCCAGGGACCGAGCACGAAACGGGTGCCCTGCCAGCGTCCGGTGAGCTCTGGGCCGAGTCGCGGGAACTCTCCGAGTGGCTCGAGGCTGCGACGCACGCGCTCGCGGGTGTCGGCAGGAAGGCTCAGTGCCGCGATGAGTCGGTCGAGGTCCTCGACGGCGACCTGGGCGAGCTCGACGCGCGCCACAGGACTACAGGTCGCTCAGGGGGATGGTCTGTCCGGACGCTGCCTGTCGGCGTCCACGCTCGGCCCGTTCCCACGCGCCGTCGATGCCGTCGAGCACCGCGACCACGGAGTCAGGATCGGGGTCTGCGCCATCGATGGCTGAGGAGAGCAGCGAGCGTGCCAGGGTCCCCTCGTTGACGTGGACGCGCCCCGCGAGGCGGGCCAGCTTGGCTGCTTGTTCCTCGTCGAGGGTGATGTTGAGTCGATGAGAAGCCATGCCCAGGAGGGTACACGGCATGACGCTACTCGTGTAGGACGGTTCGCGACGGCCGTGACGCGTCGGCGAAGCAGATCGCCCGCTCCTTCGCTTGTCGGCGTCGGGTGTCAGCGGTCGATAATCAAGGCTCGGAGATCGGCAGCGTGCGGATGCGGATG
>SKLC01000417.1 GCA_007123425.1 Nitriliruptoraceae bacterium | reverse complement strand
TGGTGGTGACGTTCTCCGCCACGGCCTGCTGGTAGGTGTAGACCGCGCCGCCCAGCCCGCCGATGACGGAGAACCCGCCGACGACGAAGGCCAGGATGGCCACGATGGTCAGCAGCTTGCTGGGGCTCTTGACGGCGGCGTCGGTGGTGGGGGTGGCCTGGGTGGTGCGCTCGGTTGCGGTGCTCATCGGGTGCTCCGGTTCTGTTCGTCGGGGGGTGGTGGCCCGGGTCGGGTTCTGTCGGGCCGTTGGGGTGCAGTCTCGATGAGCGCGGGGGGTGTGGCACGGGGCACAGGGCACGAGTCCGCTCGGCCAAGGTCCCGATCTGATCGGGACCATCGGCACGGATCGTCGACCCACCGGCAGCGGCGGTGGTCGGCGGTGACCGTGGCGCTGCTGGCGCCGGCACGGTCGCCCGGTAGGACGGCGGTGCTCACACGGCCGCGGGAGCCCGACGGGGCCCCGGGCGCTGCTCAGGCCAGCGGGCTCTGCTGGTGGACGGTGAGCTGCCAGTCCCCGTCGTGGCGGCCGTAGACGCTGGTGACCACGGCCGCATAGCCGCTGCCGTCGTCGCGGGTCGCCGACGCCCGGTACGCGAGCAGGACGGAGGTGGTGTCGAGGCGTCGGACGTGGAGGTCGGACATCTCGACCTCCCTCCAGGGCTGGGCCTGCTCCATCGCGGCGACCGTCTCGTCCTTGGAGAGGATCCCGGTCGGCAGTGCCACGAGCCCGTCTGCGGCGAAGTTCGCGTCCCAGTAGGCCGGATCGCCGCCGCCCTCGAGCCAGAAGCGCTCCTCGAGGTCGACCAGCGTCGCCCGGAGTGCGGTATCGAGGGCCATCACGTGCCTCCACGGTCGGTCCGATTCGGCCGCGAGGGTAGGAGCGGTGACCCGTCAGTGGGCGGCAGCGTCGAGGAAGGCCGTCAGGCGGGCGTGCGCGTCGACCACCGCGGCCACGGGCACGAACTCCCCGCGTTGATGGGCCTGCGCGGTCAGCCCGGGCCCGTAGTTGCAGGCCGGCACGCCGATCTCGGCGAAGCGCGCCACGTCGGTCCACGCCTGCTTGCCGGCGACCGGCGCGCCGATGGCGTCGACGAAGGCGCGCACCGTGGCCACCTCGAGGCGTGGAGAGGCCGGCGGCGAGCGGTCGATGATCTCCACCTCGGCGCGGTCGCCCACGAGGTCGCGCAGCTCCCGCTCCGCGGCCTCGAGTCCCCGCGAGGGCGCGAACCGCAGGTTGAGGTTGACCACGAACGTGCCGGGGATGACGTTGCGGGCGACCCGCTCTCCGAAGGGAGGGCCGAGGTTGTCGGTCCACGCCTGGGTGGCCGACCACACATCGTGGTAGACGATGCCGTCGACCTCCACCCGCTCGGGCGCGCGCTCATGCAGGTCCGCCAGCCAGGCGCCCGCAGCCGTCAGCGCGTTCTCGCCGTGCCAGGGCCGCGCGGAGTGGGCCTGCTGCCCGGTGAACACCACGCGGGCGTGCAACCCCCCGAGGCAGCCGAGCTGCACCTCGCCGTCGGTGGGCTCGAGCACGACCGCGAGCTCCGCCTCGCGCAGCCAGGTGACCTCCGCGAGCACGTCGGCGAGCTCGTTGTCCTCGGCCGGTCCCTCCTCGGCGGCGTAGAGCACGAGCGCGAGGTCGTAGGGCGAGCGCTCGCGAAGGTCGCCGTCCTCGAAGGCCGCCATGGCGATGACGTTGCCGGCCTTCATGTCCGAGGTCCCGCGCCCCACGACGACCTGCTCGCGCTCGCGCGTCTCCACCCGGGGGTCGCGGTCCGCGGCGGTGGGCGGGACGACGTCGAGATGGCCGACGAGCAGCACCAGGGGCCGCTCCCCGGTCGGGGCGCCCACGACCACGCTGTTGCCCACACGCGTGACGGGCTCGCCGAGGTCGGTGTAGCGGTCGATCACCGCCTCGGCGATCGGTCCCTCCTCGCCGGTGACGCAGACGTGGGCGCAGTGCTCGAGCAGGCGCTCGACGAGGTCGGCCTCGCTCGTCACGTCCACCCACCTCCCGTCGGCTCGGCTGCGCGACGACCCGGTGGCCCGGCGGCGCCTCGCAGTCGATCAGTCGTTGGCGTGCAGCGCCTCGTTGAGACCGCCCCAGTCGCCGGTCGCGCCCTCGCGCTGCACCGCGGTCACCGCGCCGCTGACCGAGTCGCGGCGCAGCAGCAGACCCGACGAGCCGGACAGCTCACGGGCCTTGACCACGCGCCCGTCCGGCAGGGTCACCTTCGTGCCGGCGGTGACGTACAGGCCGGCCTCGACCACGCAGTCGTCGCCGAGCGAGATGCCGATGCCCGCGTTGGCCCCGAGCAGGCAGCGCTGCCCCACCGAGATCACCTCGCTGCCGCCGCCCGACAGCGTGCCCATGATCGACGCGGAGCCGCCGAGGTCGGAGCCGTCGCCGACGACGACGCCGGCCGAGATGCGGCCCTCGACCATCGAGGCGCCCAGCGTGCCCGCGTTGAAGTTGACGAAGCCCTCGTGCATCACGGTGGTGCCCTCGGCCAGGTGGGCGCCGAGCCGCACCCGGTCGGCGTCGGCGATGCGCACGCCGGTGGGCACCACGTAGTCGGTCATGCGCGGGAACTTGTCGATGCTGGTCACCCGGACCCGGTGGCCGGCGGCCTCCAGCTCGAGGCGCTGCCGCTCGAAGTCGGCTGGCTCGCAGGGCCCCACGTCGGTCCACACCACGTTGTTGAGCGCGCCGAAGGCACCCTGGACGTTGACGCCGTGCGGGCGCACGAGGCGGTGCGAGAGCAGGTGCAGCCGCAGGTAGACGTCGCTGGGCTCGGACGGCGCGTCGTCGAGGGAGCCGAGGAAGGTCACAACCGCGACCCGCTCGTTGCCGGTGGGCGAGGCGCTGGCGTCGGCCGCGGCCAGCGCGGTCCGGGCCGTCGCCAGCGCGGGGTCCTCGCCCTGGAGATCGGCCGTGGCGGCGCTGCGCAGCTCGTAGGTGGCGGTGCCGCCCTGATGGCCGACGGCGCGGGCCAGCGACTCGGCGCCCTCGTCGTGGTCGCTGAGGGCGACCAGCGGGAACCAGGTGTCCAGGACCTTGCCGGCGGGCGTGCGGGTGGCCAGGCCGACGCCGAAGGCTGCGGGATCGCTCATGTCGACGGGCTCCAGATCAGGTGGGCACGAATCGCGCCGATCCTACCCACCGGCTCCGTTGGGCCCACGCGGGGTCGGAGGGCTGGCGGGACGGGCGACGCGCTACGGTCGTGGCGCTCCGCGACCCCGAAGGCGCCGGCCCGTGGACGACCGCCAGCACGACGAGCCGGGCGACGAGGTCCTCGCCGAGCGCCCGCGCGACGCCCGGGTGGCGCCGATGGGCCCGGCCCAGATGCTCACGGTCGGCGCGGTGGGGCTGGGGATGGGCACCGCCGACCTGGTGCCCGCCTTCTCCGGTGGCACCGTCGCGCTGCTCACGGGCATCTACGAGCGCCTGGTCGGCAACGTCCGCCAGGGGGCGCGGGCGCTCGCGCTGCTGCTGCGCGGACGCCTGGGCGCGGGGCTGCGCGCCGTCGGCGCGATCGAGTGGCGGTTCGTGCTGCCGCTGCTGGCCGGGATCGGCGTGGCGATCGTCACGCTCGCCGAGCTGCTCGGCCGGTTGCTGGAGAGCCACCCGCGTCAGCTGGCCGCGACCTTCCTGGGGCTGGTGCTCGGCGCGGTGGTGGTCGCGTCGGGGGACCTGCGGCGCCCCGATCTGCGGACGTGGCTGATCGGGGCCGCGGTCGCGGTCGTGGCCTTCGTGGGCCTGGGCGCCACCGGCGGGTCCGTCGACGATCCGACGCTGCTCGCCTTCTTCGCCGCCGGCGCGGTCGGGGTGTGCGCGCTGATCCTGCCGGGGATCTCGGGCGCGTTCCTGCTGGTCCTGCTGGGCATGTACGAGCACGCCCTGGATGCCG
>SKLC01000195.1 GCA_007123425.1 Nitriliruptoraceae bacterium | reverse complement strand
GTCGTGGTCGTCGTGGTTGTCGTGGCCGCGCTGGCGGGGGCGCTGGCCACCGGAGAGTCGCCAGAGCCCGACAGCGAGGTGGCGCTGCCGGAGGACGACGTGGCGCTGGGCGATGGCGACGAGGGCGCCGCTGAGGACGGCCCCGCTCCGGTGCAGCAGCCGGACCCCGCGGACGTGGAGATCACCTGCCTGGTCGATGAGCCCTGCGAGCGGTGGCGCGTGGACGTGGGGTGGCTCACCCACGGCCATGACGCCTCGGTCCAGCAGACCGGGGACGGCGGCGTCCTCGTCCACGGGCGCGCAGGCGTGCTCGCCCTGGACGCCGGGGGCGAGGAGCGCTGGCGTCGCACCGCAGGCGACGGGCGCAGCGTCGAACGGGTCGTGCCGCTCGGTGGCGGGGTGCTGGTGCAGACCTCGGAGGGCGAGCTGCAGCTCCTCGACGACGAGGGAGCGACCCGGTGGGGTCACGCCGGCACCCAGACCACCGACGGCGAGGAGATGCGGCTGGTAGCTGCCGAGATCGTGGACGAGGCGGTGCTGCTCCAGCTCACGCACGTCGACGCCTCGGATGGTGGCGAGCGGCCCGAGCAGGCCGTCGAGGCGCGCGGCCGGGACGACGGTGTGCCCCGGTGGCGGGAGCGAGCGGCGGCGGTCGCGCTGGCCACCGGTGGGGCGGTGCGCGTCGACGGCGACCACCTGCACGGCCTGGATCCCGACACGGGCGCACCCACCTGGAGCCGGCGGCTGCCCGGGACCGACCGGGACGAGGCGGACGAGGGGGAGGAGCGGGAGGGGCGGCCCCATGTGGGGCTGCTCCCCGCCTTCGGTGGCGAGCGGATCGTCGTGTCCACCGGCGGCCTGCCCGAGCCGCTCGCGACCCTGCTGCTCGACCCCGCCACGGGCGAGGTCATCGCGGAGGTGGATGGTCAGGCGCTCACCGGAGCCCAGATGCCCCAGGGCGTGCCGCTGGTGTTCGACCAGAGCCACGAGCTCGAGGACGCGCAGCACGGCGCGCGGCGGTTGACGGCCGTGGACGCCGAGGGCGAGACGGTGTGGCGCGAGGAGCTCGGACCGGTGGAGCTCGAAGGTGGCCGGCCGACATCGCGGATGCAGATGGCCCACGGCGAGATCCTGCTGTTCGCCTCGGGCTGGCAGCACGGCGAGTACCGGGTCCGCCTGGTCGACCAGGCCACGGGCCGTGTGGTGCACGACGGCGAATGGGAGCTGGAGGGGCCCGCCCGGCCTCTGGGCCCCGGGGTCGTGGAGGTCCCCGACGGCGACGGCCGGCTGGCTGTCGACATCCGTGACGGCACCGAGCTCTGGCGGGTCGACGGCGCGCCGGTCCCCCTGCTCCCACCGGGGCCCGACACGGCAGTCCGCGAGGGCGACGACCTCGTCGTCCTCCACGCCGATCCGCGCGCCCCACGCCCGCCACGCGGCCGATAACCACCGTTCGGTCAGCAGGCGGAGCGGCGCGCGGGACCGGGCGCGACACCCTCGGGGCAGGGTCGCTGATCCAGGCCGGGAACCGGGTCCTCCCTCCCGGCAGCGGTCACGGCCCCCGGCCGAGGAGTCGAAGATGTCGCTGACCGTGCGTGACCGTATGGACCCCAACCTTCCCCTCGTGGCTCCCACCCAGTCGGCGAGCTCCGCCGCCGCGGTCATGCGAGACCGCGACGCCGGTGCCGTGCTCGTCGTCTACGGGGACGAGGTGTTCGGGCTCGTGACCGACCGCGACCTGGCGATCGGCGTGATCGCGGACGCCACCGACCCTCGGGGCGCCCTGGTCCGCGACGCGTGCCCACAGCAGCTGTGCGCCGTCGCCCCTGACGACCCGCTCGACGACGCCGTGGCCTACATGCGGAACCACGACGTGGCCCGCGTGCTCGTGGTCGAGCACGGCGAGCCGGTGGGACTGCTCTCCCTCGAGGACGTGCCCGACGCCCCGCGCGCCGTGGCCGAGCCGTGAGCCCCGGCACCCGCTCCCCGGGGTGAGGGGCCCCGGGGGAGCGCGGTGCCCGCGAACCCCACGGCGAGCGCCGCCAGCTCCCGAGGTCGCGAGTACATCAGCGCATGCGGAGCACGAGGGAGCTCGGTGCAGGCCCCGTGGGGCAGGAGCGCGGCCAGCCGTCGTGCCCACGCCCCCGCCACGAGCGGATCGTGACCGCCCCGTACGACCAGCACGGGATGGGCGACCCTCGACGCCACCGCCTCGGGCCGGTCGCCGAGGAAGTGCGGGGCCGCCCGCAGGAACGGCCGCGGCCCGCGTCGAGCGAGCTCGCGGAGCTGGAGGGCGACGAGCCCCGGGTGCTCGAGCGGAGCGTCGAGGAGCAGCCGTCCGAGCTGTGATCGCCGGGTGCGGGCTCCGGGCTGCACCGTGGGGCCCTGCAGCACTGCACGGTCGGCGAGGTGGGGGTGGTCGGCGAGCAGATGGAGCACCACCTCGCAGCCGGCGGAGACCCCGAGGTACACCGCCGGACCGATGTCGTGCGCCGTGGCCCAGGCGGCGAGGCTGTCCGCCAGCGCTGCCGGGTCGGCACCGCCCGGGCTCGCCGTGCTGCTGCCGAAGCCCGGAAGGTCGGGCACGTGCACGGGCCCGTGGTGGGCGAGCTGCAGCGCCAGCGGGACCTGGGTCGGGCCGGCGGCCCCGATGCCGTGCACGAGGACGCTGGGTGGTCCGACGGCGCCGGCGAGGTGCCAGCTCGACATCCGCGTGCCGTCGTCGAGCGTGAGCTCTCTGCGCGTGCCGACGCGAGACGCCCACGCGTGGGGTCGCCAACGACCTGAAACCACGGGACTCCTTGGCTCGGTGCCGCGCTCGGGCGCCTCGCGCCGTCGTCAGCGCGAGCGCTGGGCAGCTGGGGCGGTGGCATCGTCGAGGACGATGAGCTCTATCGGCTCGGCGGACTCCAGGGCACGGACGGCCAACCCCAGCGCGAGCCGCTGGTCGGGGTCGTCGACGACCTCTCCGAGGAGCTCCCGAAGGCGGTCGATGCGGTAGCGGACGGTCCGGACGCTGACGTGCAGATCCTGGGCGAGCACGGTGTGGTGGCCCGGCTGGACGACCCACGCGGCGAGCGTCTCGAGGAGCGGGGCGCGGCGGTGGTCGGGAAGGTCGAGCAGGGGACCGAGGAGGCTGCGCACCAGGTCGTCGGCCAGGACGGGCTCCCGCGCGAGCACGAGGTCCGGGGCGTGGTCGGTCGCACGAAGGATCGGTTCCCGGGCGATGACGCCGGAGCTGGCCAGCGCCACCAGATCCTCGGCGGCGGCCAGGCTACGACGGGCGTCGTCCCACGGGACGACAGGGCCGATCGCCAGCTCCACGCCATCCGGCAGCGGGGGCTCGGCGACCACCCCCTGATCGGCGGGAAGAAGCAGGCACCACCGCGCACCGTGCGGAGCGCCCAGAACCTCGTCCGGCCAGTTCGTCGTCCCGCTCAGGCGGGCGTCGGGGGAGGTGACGCCCACGGCGAGCCACTCCGGCAGCTGCCAGCCCACCGCGCGGGCCTGCGTCGCGGCCGCCGCCCGCTCCGGCGGAGCCTCGTCGAGCAGCCGCCGCACGAGCTCGACACGCTGGGATCGCACCGCCGTGCCGGAGGTGCTGACTGCCTCGACGTAGCCCTCGACCGCGCTGGAGCACAGCTCCTGCGCGAAGATGAACACGACTTCGCTCGAGGGCTCGAGGAGATCGTCGGGGAGGCCACCGGACCGATGGAGCTCCAGCACGGTGTGCCAGCATGCCAGGCCGCCGCGGGTGAACAGGGCCGTGAGCTCCTCGAGCGGCAGGCCGGCGCGCGCGTGCTTGCGGCCGAGGTCTCGGAACAGCGTCCGGTCGAGCTCCGGCCGACCCTGCACCACCGCGGCGGTGAACTGCTCGACCGCGTCCTCGACGGCGGCGCGGATGTTGTGCTCCAACG
>SKLC01000101.1 GCA_007123425.1 Nitriliruptoraceae bacterium | reverse complement strand
CGGGGCCCCGCGGGCCGACGACGCCGCCCGCCCTCGGGATGGGCCGGGCGCGCCGCGCGCGCGATCGTGTCCATGTTCGCCACGAGCGTGGCGTGGGCCTGGTCGGAGTCGTCGTCCTCGACGGTGACCTCGATGCCCTCGCGCGTCCGGCGCGCCTGGGGGGTGATGCCGGCCTGCTGGAGCACCTCGACGAGCACGGTCGCCTGCTCGGGCGGCCAGGTCCCCAGGTCTTCGGCCAACGGTTCCTCTTTCGGTCGGACGGGGTGCGGGGCTCGACGCCCCGCAGGCACGGCCCTAGGCTATCCGTGTGGAGAGGCGGGCGAGGACGCGACCGGCGTCATCGGCCGTCGGGTGCCCATCGAAGGAGCAACCCAGGTGCCGGGCATGCAGGACGCGCCGCGTCTGTATCGCACGCTCAAGCGTGCGCTGCCGCCGCTGGCCAACCCCTACTTCCATGTCGATGCCCAGGGGCTCGAGCACGTCCCCGAGACGCAGCCGGCGATCCTGGCCTGCAACCACCTGTCGTTCATCGACTCCATCCTGCTGCCCCTCAACGTGCCGCGGCCCGTGTACTTCCTGGGCAAGGCCGACTACTGGGACTCGTGGCGCACGCGCTGGTTCTTCCAGGGCACCGGGGTGGTGCCCATCCACCGCGGGGGCGGCGCCCAGAGCGAGAACAGCCTCAAGACCGGCGTGGACATCCTGCGCAGCGGCGAGCTGCTGGGGATCTACCCGGAGGGCACCCGCAGCCCCGACGGTCGGCTCTACCGGGGCAAGACCGGACCTGCCCGCATCGCGCTGGAGGCGGAGGTGCCGATCATCCCCTGCGCGGTCATCGGCACCAACGAGGCGATGCCGACCGGGACCTACCGCCCGCGCCGGGCCTCGGTGACGGTCCGCTACGGCGAGCCGCTCGACCTCTCGCGCTACTGGGAGGAGCGTGACGACCCGTTCGTGCTCCGCTCGGCCACCGACGAGCTCATGTACGAGATCATGATGCTCTCCGGCCAGGAGTACGTCGACGAGTACGCCTCGAAGGTCAAGAGCGGCGACGTCTCCCTCGAGGGCCTCGGCGAGACAGGGTCCGACCAGGGCCAGGCCGAGCGCGACCCCGACGCTGGCGACGGCACGGGTCGTCGGGCGGGCTGAGCCCGCACCCGACCCGCGTTCGGCTCACTCGTGCTCGTCGGAGGGCTCGTCGACCTCGAGGTCGAGGGCGGCGGAGTTGATGCAGTAGCGCAGCCCGGTGGGCTGGTCGGGGGCATCCTCGAAGACGTGGCCGAGGTGGCCCCCGCAGCTCGCACAGCGCACCTCGATCCGCAGCATCCCCAGCGAGCGGTCCTCGTGGAACTCGACGGCCTGCTCGCCGCTGGGGGCGTAGAAGCTGGGCCAGCCACAGTGGGCGTCGAACTTCGTGGTCGAGGTGAACAGCGCCGCGCCGCAGCCGGCGCAGCGGTACAGCCCCTCGGTGGTGGTGTCCCAGTACGCGCCGGAGAACGGCCGCTCGGTGCCGTGCTCGCGCAGCACGTGGTACTGCTCGGGGGTCAGGCGCTCGCGCCACGCGGCGTCGTCGAGCTCGCGCAGGTCACGGCCGGTGGGGGAGGCGGACATGGCTGCTCCTCGCACGGGTGGGGTCGCCCGCGACGGTAGCCGCTCAACCGGGCGGCGAGAGGTCGGCCGCACCCTGATCCCGGCGCGCGGGCTCGAGACGATCGGCCATGCCGGGGGCGAGCACGACCACGTGGCCCAGCAGCAGGCACCGGGCGAGCTGCGCCTGCAGCTCACGGCGTTCCTGCGCATCGGTGCCCAGCAGCCTTCTCGGGGCGTCGAGCAGCACCCCCAACGCGCGGGTGACGTCCCACGCGGCCGCGTCGATCTCGACCTCGCCGTCCTCGCGCCACTGCCAGCAGGTGCCGTCGTGGGTCAGCGGCAGCACACGGGCCCGCAGCGACGCCGGACGGGTGCCCGCGCCGTCGGCGCTGGCCACCACAAGCAGGGGCCCGTCGCCCACCTGCGCGTCCGCGGCCGAGGGCGCGGCGTGCTCCTCGCGGACCTGCCCGGGCAGGGCCAGCGCCAGCCGGCGTGCACCCAGCGGCAGCAGCAGGGAGATCACCTCGACCAGGGCCTGCAGCAGCTCCCCGCTCGCCATGGGCCGCAGCTCGACCACCGACACGGGCGCGTGCTCGTCGAAGGCCACCAGCATCGCGGCGGGCGTCCGGCCGTCGTCCAGGGCCATCGTCGCCTCCACCCGGAGGTCGAGCTCCACCTCGGCCCAGCGTTCGAACATCCAGCGCTCCTCGTCGGGGGCCGCCCAGCGTGCGGCCTGCCCGCCCGCGAGCGGGATCGGAGCGCCGGTGGGGTGTGGACGAGCCGCCGCGCGCCTCAGCCGTGAGCGCCGGTGATCGTGGCCCAGCCCCGGCTGCGCTCCACCGCCTCGTGCCAGGCGTGCAGCAGCCGCTCGCGCCGAGCGTCGTCCATGGTGGGCACGAAGCGCTCCTCGAGGCGCCAGACGTGGTCGAGCTCGTCGGTCGAGGCCCACACGCCGGCGCCGATCCCGGCCAGCAGCGCGGCGCCCAGCACGGTCGTCTCCGCCATCTCGGGCCGCAGCACCTCCACGCCGAGCACGTCGGCCTGGAACCGGCACAGCAGGTCGTTGACCGCGGCGCCGCCGTCGACCCGCAGCTGCTCGAGGCGCCGGCCGGAGTCGCGCTCCATCAGCCGGGCCACGTCGACGGTCTGGTACGCCATGGCCTCCAGGGCGGCACGGGCGAGGTGCGCCCGGCCGGAGCCGCGGGTGAGGCCCACCAGGGCGGCGCGGGCGTAGGGGTCCCAGTAGGGCGCGCCCAGTCCCGTGAAGGCCGGGACGAGATAGACCCCCTCGTTGCCGTCGGGCAGGGTGGCGGCCAGCTGCTCGGTCTCCGCGGCCTGCTCGATCACGCCCAGCTGGTCCCGCAGCCACTGGACGCTGGCCCCCGTGACGAAGATCGCCCCCTCCAGGCAGTAGGTGGGCGCGCCGTCGAGCTGCCAGGCCACCGAGGTGAGCAGGCCGTGCTCGGAGGTGGGGGCGTCGTCGCCGGTGTTGAGCAGCAGGAACGAGCCGGTCCCGTAGGTGTTCTTCGACATGCCCGGCGACCAGCACCCCTGCCCGAACAGCGCCGCCTGCTGGTCACCGGCGATGCCGGTGATCGGCGCGTCGATGCCGAGGAAGGCCTCGGGGTCCGTGCGACCGAAGGCGCCCGCGCTGTCGCGCACCTCGGGCAGCAGGTCGAGCGGCACGTCCAGGAGCCCGCTCATCTCCTTGCTCCAGGCTCCGGCCCGGATGTCGTAGAGCATCGTGCGGCTGGCGTTGGAGGGCTCGGTGACGTGCTCACGGCCCCCCGTCATGCACGCGACCAGCCAGGTGTCGACGGTGCCCAGCGCCAGCTCGCCGCGCCCGGCGGCCTCCCGCGCCCCCGCCACCTCGTCGAGCAGCCAGGCGGCCTTGGTGCCGGAGAAGTAGGCGTCGACCACCAGGCCCGTGACCTCGCGGATGCGCGTCGCGTGGCCCTGCTCGATCAGCTCGTCGCACCGCGCGGCCGTGCGGCGGTCCTGCCAGACGATCGCGTGGTGGCGCGGCCGCAGCGTGGCCCGATCCCACAGGACCGTGGTCTCGCGCTGGTTGGTGATGCCGATCGCGGTGACCTCATCCGGTGCGAGGCCCGCAGCCTCCAGCGCCGCCTGGCAGGCGCGGTGGGTCGCGGTGAAGATCTCGGTGGCGTCGTGCTCGACCCAGCCGGGCTGCGGGTAGTGCTGCTCGAAGTCCTGGTAGCCCGAGCCCAGCACCCGGCCGCCCTCGTCGATGATGAAGCCGCGCACCCCCGTCGTGCCGGCGTCGATGCTCAGAATCCGTGCGCGCATGCGCCGCCTTCCGCTCGCCGTGGGCGGCTCGAGCCTAGTGCCGGACCCGCGCACCGCGGGGCTGG
>SKLC01000022.1 GCA_007123425.1 Nitriliruptoraceae bacterium | reverse complement strand
GGCCGACGCGGCGCCCACCACCCCCGGTGGGGCCGTGCCCTCCACGCCCGGTGGGGCGGAGCCCTCCACGCCCGGTGGGGCGGTGCCGTCGACGCCCGGTGGGGCGGTGCCGTCGACGCCGGGTGGGGCGGAGCCGTCCGCGCCCACGGACGCGGCGAATGTCCCGGACGCGACGAGCGACCCGCCGCCCCGCGACCTCGAGGAGGTGCTCGGCGAGCTGGAGTCGCTCATCGGCCTCGCGCCGGTCAAGGCCGAGGTGGAGCGGGTCGCCGACCTGCTGCGGGTGCAGTCGCTGCGAGAGCGGCGGGGCCTGCCGACGATGGCGGTGTCCCACCACCTGGTCTTCACCGGCAACCCCGGCACGGGCAAGACCACCGTCGCCCGCCTGGTGGCCGAGATCTACCGGGCCCTGGGCGTGCTCGCACGGGGCCACCTCGTCGAGACCGACCGCGCGGGCCTGGTCGCCGGATACGTCGGCCAGACCGCCCAGCGCACCAGCGAGGTGGTCACCGAGGCCCTCGACGGGGTCCTGCTCATCGACGAGGCCTATGCGCTGTCGCGTGGCGAGGGCGGCACGGACTACGGCCGCGAGGCCATCGACACGCTGGTCAAGCTCATGGAGGACCATCGCGACCGGCTCGTGGTCATCGTCACCGGCTATCCCGACGAGATGGGCGACTTCATCGACGCCAACCCGGGCCTGGCCTCGCGCTTCCCACGCACCATCCACTTCCCCGACTACGACAGCGGCGAGCTGGCCCGCATCGCCGAGCACGTCGCCGCGAGCAACCACTACCGGCTGGACCCCGACGCCCGGCGGCTGCTGGGGGAGCGGCTGGCGACCCGTGTGGGCCGCCCGGGCTTCGGCAACGCCCGCACGGTCCGCAACGTCTTCGAGGCCGCCGTCACCCGCCAGGCCTCGCGGTTGGCCCAGCGTCAGCACCCCAGCGACGAGGAGCTGATCAGCCTCACCGAGCAGGACGTGCGCGCTGCCCTCGACGACCGGGGCCTCGACGTGCGCGCGGGCTGACGGTGGCCCGCACGGACCGGGCGGGGCCGCTGCTGGTCCTCACCGCCGCGGTGCTGTGGGGCAGCTCGGGGGTGGCCCAGGAGCTCGGACCGCCGGGGATCACCCCACCCTCGGTGGCCGCCTTCCGGGTGCTGCTGGGCGGCGTGCTGCTCCTGGCGGTCGTCGTGGGCCTGCAGGGCAGGCAGCGCCTCGCCGAGGTCGTCCGGGACGGCCGCGGCCCGGCGCTGCTGGCCTCGATCGCCATGGCCGGCTTCCAGCTGGGCTACTTCGGCGGGATCCGGCTGACCGGCGTGGCGGTGGGGACGCTGGTGGCGATCGGCTCCGCCCCGGTGGCCGCCGGGCTGCTGGACCTGCTCCGCGGCCGGGCGCCGGGCCTGCGCTGGTTGGCCGCCACGCTCGTCACGGTGGTGGGGGCGGGCCTGCTGCTGGTGCCCGCCGACGGGGCCGACGCCGTGCGGCCCGCCGGCGTGGCGCTGGCCCTGCTCGCGGGCGCCTCCTACGCCACCTACACGGTGGCGTCGAAGGGCCTGATCGAGACCGGGGTCACCACGACCGCGGCGATGGCGATGCCCTTCGTGGGGGCCTCGGTGGTGCTGCTGCCCACGCTGCTGTTCGTCGACGTGGCCTGGGCAGCCACCGCTCGCGGGCTCGCCGTCATCGTGTGGCTGGGCGTGGTGGGCATCGCCACCGGCTACACGCTCTTCGCACTCGGCCTGCGACGCATCGAGGCGGCGCGGGCGACCACCCTGACGCTGGCCGAGCCGCTCACGGCCGCGCTGCTGGCGGTGGTGGTGCTCGATGAGCGGCTGACCGGCGCCGCGCTGGTGGGCGCGGCGCTGATGGGGCTCGGGCTGCTGCTCAGCGGTGGTGGCCGTCCGGGCAGGGCCGCGCGACATCCGGACGGCGCTCCGCCGAGCGTGTGATCTCGCACGCCCAGCGAGGGCCGGTGTCGGCGACATGCCCGCATGCGGGGGACCATCGGCTCTGGGAGCCACGCCCTCACCCCGTTGCCGTGGGGGGGAGAGGGAACACCACGAGGGAGCCTCAGATGCGGACCGTCACACCCCCGTCGCTGCTGCGGATCACCGCGCCCACCGCATCCGACCGTCCGGCGCCGCCGCGCCCGACCGCACCGTCGGCGAGCGCGAAAGCGGGCCGGGAGAGCCTGAGCGACGACGAGCGGCGGTGGACGGTCCTGGTCGCCTCGGCGACGGGGATCCTGCTCGTCCTCGGGGTGCTCGGCCTGTGGCTGCTCGCACCCCCACCGGCCGGGTAGCCGGGCGCTCACCCCGGCCCCGCCCCGAACACCTCCTCCAGGTCCGCCAGCGGCCACATCCGCGCGATCTCCTCCTCGGTGATCGCGCTCTCGAGTTGCTGGTAGCTCCGCAGCGCCCGGACCCCGGGCCCGTGGCTGGCCAGCTGCGCCTCGAGCCGGTTGCGGGTGCTGCGCACGTACTCCTGGGCGGCCTGCGTGCTTCGCTGCCGCACGTCCCCGTTGACGAGGGTGACCAACATCATCCTCACCCGCCTTCGTGTCGGACGGCCCTGCCCCGCGAGCCGCGGGTCCGTGCCGTCACCTCGCACCTCCGGCGTCCACGGCCCCGCCCCACCAGAGCCGGTCCGTCGTCCCCGAACGTGCCGACGCGCCGTCGTGGCGCCTCGGCGTCACCGTGCGTGGCGGCGACACCACGCGCAAGGACGGGGTGTGTCGTCTGCCACACCGATCGAATCGGTGACGGTCAGGCGACCTGCTCGTCGATGCCGAGCAGGAGCTCGGCGAGGTCGACCGGCTGGGAGGGGTGGCGCATCGCCGCCAGGGCCCGCTGCTGCATCTGCCGCACCCGCTCCCGGGTGACGCCGATGTGCGCGCCGATCTGCTCGAGCGTCTGCGGCACCTGGCCGTCGAGGCCGAAGCGCAGCACCAGGATCTGGCGCTCGCGCTCGTCGAGCATCGCCAGCGCCCGGTCGAGGTGGGCCCGCAGGTCGTCGGTGGTCGCCGCCGCCGCGGGATCCACCGACGAGGCGTCCGCGACGACGTCGCCGATCGTGGTGTCGCCCTCGTCGCCCACCCGCCGGTCGAGGCTCACCGGCTCGTGCATCGACCCGCGCACGTCGCGCAGCCGCTGGATGGTCAGGTCCACGTCGGCGGCCAGCTCCTGCTCGGTGGGCTCGCGCGAGAGCTCCTGGGTGAGGACGAGCTCGGCCAGGCGCACCTTGTGGTAGAGGTCGCCGACGTGGCCGGGCACCCGGATCGTGCGCGACTTCGCCGCCAGCCCGCGCTGCAGCCCCTGGCGGATCCACCACGTCGCGTAGGTGGAGAACTTGAAGCCCTTGGCGTGATCGAACTTCTCCACGGCCCGCAGCAGGCCGATGTTGCCCTCCTGGATGAGCTCGAGGAAGTCCAGTCCCCGGCCGGTGTAGCGCCGGGCGATCGAGACGACCAGCAGCAGGTTGGACTCGATCAGGGTGTCGTGGGCGCGCTGTCCGTCGTCGCGGATCCGGCGCAGCCGTGCCGCCGCGGCCCGGGACGGCTGCGGGGTGGCGGCCAGCGCCTCGCTGGCCGTGGATCCCGCCCGGTAGCGCTTGGCCAGGTCCGCCTCACGCTCGGCGTCCAGCAGCCGGTGGCGACCCGCGTCGTTGAGATAGAGCCGGACCAGGTCGGGGGCCGTGCCCGTGTGCTCGCTCCGTTTGGGGCGGGGCGTCTCGTCGTCGAGCGCATCGAGGAGGCCCGTGCCCCCTGCCCAGGAGGTGGTGGACATGCTGGACCCTTGCGCCGGTCTCGGCTGGCCGCGCAGTCCTGCGTCGACCCAGCGCCGAGTCTGGCCGAGGCGGCCCGCCACGTCAGGGGCCGCAAGACCCCGGCGGCAGGGACCAAGGGCACCGCATCCGCAGGGCACCGCATCCGCAGGGCACGGCACGGCACGGGGCACAGGCTGT
>SKLC01000344.1 GCA_007123425.1 Nitriliruptoraceae bacterium | reverse complement strand
CGGCCCGCCCGTGGCGCGCGGCGGCGCGGGCAGCGCGCTGCTGCTCGATCGAGATGACCTGCGCGTCGGCTCCCGGCTGCTGGCTCATCCCCCGCCTCCCTGCGGTCGGCGTGCCAGGCGCCGGCGCTGGCTGTGGCGCTGCAGCGCGCCGACCAGCTCCCGCTGCCAGTGGGCGATCTCGTCCCGGTCGATCAGCCCGTGGATGCGGCGGCGCGCCACGTAGTCCTCGAAGGCGTCGCGGGTGGTGTAGGCGGGCGTGAAGCCCAGCTGGGTGCGCAGCCGCGTGGTGTCCACCGCGCGGCCGTGGCGGAGGAAGCTGAGCTGGTCGTGGGTGATGTCGACGCGGCGGGTGCGCTGGACGGCGTTGGCCACGGCGTCGGCCAGCGGCCACGGCACGGGCGCGGCGACGCGACCAGCCAGCCGGATGCACTGCGAGAGGTAGAGCACCCCGTCGCCGGCCACGTTGTAGGTGCCCGGATGGTCCCCGGTCACCGTCCGCACGAGGACGTCGACGGCGTCCTGCTCGTGGCAGAACTGCAGGCGCGGATCGAACCCGAGCTGGCTGGGCACGACCGGCAGCGTGAACAGGGCATGGAAGGAGCTGTCGAGGCGGGGCCCGAGGAAGTTCGCGAAGCGCAGCAGGGTCAGGTCCAGCTCCCCGCGGCGGCGTGCGAGGTCGCGCGCGTACTGCTCGATCTCGGTGGCGTCCTTGGCGAAGCCGTGGTCGGGCGCGACCTGGGGCCGGTCGTCCTCGCGGAACAGCGCCGGGTCGGTGTGGTGGGCCCCGTAGACCGCGGTGGTGGACTTGAGCACCAGCCGCTGCAGGTGCGGGGCGTTCTGGCAGGCGGCGAACAGCTGCATCGCCCCGATGACGTTGAGCTCCTTCATCCGGGCGCGGCCGCCCATCGAGCCGGGGCCGGCCGCGGTGCTCAGGTGCACCACGGTGTCGATCCGCTCGTCGGCGAGCAGCTTGGCGACCATGGGGTTGCGCACCGCCGCGCGCACGAAGCGTGTGCGCGCGAGGTCGTGGGTCGGCTCGCGCACGTCGACGCCCACGATGGCGGCCACGTCGTCCCGGTCCTCCAGCGCGTGGGCCAGCAGCCCGGGCAGCTGCCCGGCGATGCCCGTGATCAGTACACGGCGGCCCTCGGCCACGTCCGCCTCACCCTGCCTCGACGTCAGCCCGCAGTGAACCAGACGCCCGTGCGCCGGGGACATCGAGGTGCGGCCCGACGACCACTCGTGGGCGGCGGCACCACTATCGCCCGATACCTCTCCGTCGGTGTGCAGCGTCCTGGCTCACCGGGTGGTGGGCGGCTCGTTGTTCGGGCCCACGTGGGTCATGTCCGCCATGACGGTCCCGTCGGGGTACAGCAGCAGCCCGTTCGGCTGCGCGCCGCCGAGCGAGAGCCTGACGTGAGCGTCGATGCTCAACGGCTCGCGTGGCAGCCGGCGAAGGCGGTCCCCGATGCCGTCGGCGTCGATCGCTGCTGACCGGCGTCGTGGGAGGCCGCGGGTTCTCCTTCGGGCACCACCGCGACGGCTCCGGCTGCGTCACGCCCGATCGCGGCAAGCAGTGCCAGGTCGTCATCGGCGTCGACGCCGAGCCGCTCGGCGACGAGCGACCGGACGGCCTCTCCTTCGGGGAGCAGCCCCTCGACGAACGGAACCGCGCCGCGCACCCCGACGTAGGGCTCGTCGGTCGTCGGAAGGTTGAGGCTCAGCCACCGTCGACGCCTCCCGAGCCTGGCGAGTGCCTCGTCGGTGTAGGCCAGCCGGATGCGGCCACGCCGGTCACGGTCGATCGTGGCGGACAGCAAGCCGTACAGGTGCACGTCAAGCATGATGCTGCGGTTTCGTGCGTCCGCCCGTATCGCGGGTGGAGACCGTGACGTCAAGCTTCAGTGTCCGCAGCAGTCGGAGCAGACGATGGACCTGCTGCGACGTGCGGCCCTGCTCCAAGTCGGAGAGGTAGGAGCGATGGACACCTGCTGCGTCCGCGAGTTCCTGTTGTGTCCAGCCTCCAGCGGCGCGGGCTTCGCGGAGCACGGCCCCGAGGTCGTCGGGTCCCAGCACGACCCAGGACTGCGCGTCGGAATTTTCAGACATTGCGTTTGACCGTCCCTTAGTGTCTGCTTATACAGACATTAGGAGCGGGGCGGCCAGAGGTCGAGGAAAGCCGACGCAACCTTGGGGTGGCTGCTCATGACTGGGCCCCCGCCGGCCTCGCAGCCGAGTCTGTGGCGCGCAGGAGAGACGCGGGCCCACGCGGGCCGCGGCGTTGCGACATGCGCACCGGCCATCACACCTTGCTGCCGCGCTCAGGCCTCGTCGACGTCGGCGAGGTCCACCGTGGCGGGGTCGACGACCTGCGAGCTCAGGTAGGTCTCCAGGTCCGCGACCCGGACGCGGTAGTTGCGCCCCACACGCACGGCGGGCAGCTCCCCGCGGCGGATCAGGCGATAGACGGTCATCGTCGACACGCGCAGGTCATCGGCAACCTCGGCTGCCGTGAGCAGTCGTTCCGTCATTCGCCGACCCATTCTCCCCGTGGCTGATCGCCGACCCAGCATAGCCCGCCCCCGCCCACGACCGGAGGCCGAAACGATGACCGATCGGGACCGGCCACCTCCCACGGCCGTCAGGCGCGAAGGCCGTGGTGGGGCAGCACGAGGCTGCGCAGGGCCGCCACGGACTCCTCCGCGGCCTGCCGGGCGCGGTCGACCATCTGGGCGGAGACGTTCACCGGGTCCTCGGTGAACGCGTCAGGCGGGCGCACCCCGGTGCGCTCGTAGGCCAGCTCCCGCCAGCCCATCGGCGTCTCGACCGGCAGGGGGCGGCCGGTCATCTCCGCGAACGCCATCGTCCAGGTCCGCGGCACCACGCGCACCAGCTCGTAGCCGCCGCCTCCGGTCGCGATCCAGCGGCCCTCGGTGATCTCGTGGGCCATCTGGTGCACCCGGCGGTAGATCTGGGCGTGGTCGTCGACGGTCAGCGCGAGGTGGGCCAGCGGGTCGCTGACGTGGGTGTCGCACCCGAGCTGGGTGACCAGGATGTCGGGCGCGAAGGCACGCACGAGCGGCTCGACCACCTCATCGAAGGCCTCGAGCCAGATGCTGCCCGGGGTCCCCGGGTGCAGCGGCAGGTTGGCCGCGCTGCCCGGCGCCCCGGACCCGCCGATGTCCTCGCTCGAGCCGGTGCCGGGGAAGAGGAACCGCCCCGACTCGTGCAGCGAGATCGTCAGCACGCGCGGGTCGTCGGCGAACATCACCTCGACCCCGTCGCCGTGGTGGACGTCGACGTCGAGGTAGGCGACCCGCTCGGCGCCGTGCTCCAGCAGCCAGTCGATCGCGATCGCGGGGTCGTTGTAGATGCAGAAGCCGGCCGCGCGGTCGGGCATGGCGTGGTGCAGGCCCCCGGCGGGGTTGAAGGCGTGGTCGGCCTCGCCCTCCCACACCTGGCGGGCGGCCTCCTTGCTGGCCGCGCACACCAGCATCGAGGCGGGATGCATGCCCGAGAACGCGGGGGTGTCCCCCGGCCCCAGGCCGTAGGTGGCGTCGGCGCCGGCGGTGAGGTCGGCGGAGAGGCGCTTGACCGCGTCGACGAAGTCGGGGCGGTGCAGCCGCAGCAGCTCCGTCTCGTCGAAGGACCCCGGGCGCACCTCGTCGACGAACCCGTCGCTGCCGGGCAGCGGGCCCGCCAGGCCGCGCGGGGCCTCCATGGCGCCGAGCAGGCCGGTGCGGCGGATGAGGTCGACGGTCAGCTCGACGCGCACGGGCGCCAGCGGGTGGGTGGGGCCCAGGTCGTAGCCGGCCAGGGACTCGTCCCAGACCATCGCGACACGGCCCTTGGCCTTGGGGCCCGCTCCCGCCACGTCGCCGCTCTCCCTCGCCGTCGTCGCTTCCCAGCCTACCCACCGCGGGCTCGGCGGCCGGCGGCGCGCCGCGTCGCCGCGCGGGCGGGAGCTGCTCAGTCGCG
>SKLC01000332.1 GCA_007123425.1 Nitriliruptoraceae bacterium | reverse complement strand
CGGCGCGGGCCGCGGCGGGACGGCCGAGGCGCACGGCCAGGCGCAGCGCGCGCGTGCGCGGCAGCCGTTCTCTGGCGGCGAAGTAGCGCTGCATCCACCCGGCGACCGAGGCGGCCACGTCGAGGTTGCGCGCATGGACATCGGCTGGACAGTCGGGCAGGCGCGGCACCTCGGGAGCAGGGGCGGTCCACTTGTCCAGCAGCACGCGGCGGTTCTGCGCCCACCGGGTCTCGTAGTCACCGAGCTTCGGGCCTGCGGTGCCCTTGCCCAGGTGGTCGACCAGGACCCGCTGGTCGAACACGATGTCCCGGTCGTTCACCCAGAGCTTGAAGCACAGGTCGACGTCCTCGGCGCTGGCGACCGGGAACTCCTCGCCCCAGGCCCCGAGCGCCGTGACCGTGTGGCGCTCCATGAGATAGACGACGCCGCTGGGGGGCGCCGAGAACCGCGGCAGGCGCTCGACGCGCTCGGCGGCCTCCTGGCGGACGGTTCGCTCGTTGCCCGCCGTGGTGACCGCGGGCACGGCCAGTCCCGCTCGCGGGTCCTGTTCCAGCGACTCGATGAGGCGAGAGGCCCAGCCCGGCGGCAGTGCCGTGTCGTTGTTGACGAAGGCAACGACACGGCCGCGGGAGGCCCGCAGGCCCGCGTTCATCCCTGCGGCGAAGCCGGTGTTGCGATCGTTGAGCACTGGCGTGTCCGCCGCCAGGCCGGCGTAGGTGCGAGCGTCCGGCCCGGACCCGTTGTCGACCAGCACCAGCTCGTAGGGAACGTCGGTGTGGCGTCGGATCGTGTCGACGCACCTCTGCGTGAGATGTCGCTGGTCCCACTGGGTGACAACGATGCTGAGCTCGGGGGCGTGGCTGCGGTCACGTCGGCTCGGCTGGCAGGCCACCGGTGTCGGCGGCGACCACAGCGCTTGCTGGAGATGCGCCTCGAGGACCGTCGCGGCGCGCTCCCATGTGAACCTCGCCGCGGTCGCCAGGCCGTTGGTCACGAGGTGGCCGCGGAGGTCGGCGTCGTCGCGCACGCGCTTGATCGCGGCCGCCATGGCCTCCGGGTCCCCCGGCGGCACGAGCAGCGCCGTCTCGCCATCCACGGCGTACTCTTGGCACCCACCATTGTCGGTCGTGACCAGTGGCACGCCGCACGCCAAAGCCTCCAGCCCAGGGTGGCCGAAGCCCTCGACGCGGCTGCCGACCACGAACACCTCCGCCTTGGCGTACTCGCGGGCCATCTGGTCCTGTCGGAGATGCTTGCGCGCGTACTCCTCGACCGGCAGGTCCAGCAGGGCGGCTGCCTCGCGCACCGTGGCGGTGCCCTTCCACGGTCGGGCATCGCCCACGCACAGGATGGGGTAGCGCGCCTCGCAGCGCACCGGGTGGAAGTGGTCGCGGCTGACCCCGGAGGGCACCACGGGCGGCCGGTGCCCCGTCTGGCGCTCCAGCTGCGCGGCGGTCCAGGCGCTGTTGGCGAGCTGGAGGTCGACGGGCGCGCGGCAGGCCTCCCAGGCGCCCGGCTTGTCGTAGTGCCAGGCGGCGTGCAGGGCCAGGAACACGCGTCGCCGCGCCCGGGTGAAGCGCCACGCCACGTGCCACTGCGACTCCTCGTTGAACAGCACCACGTCGAGGTCGTCGTCCACCCCCTCGTCGATCCTGCGCACGTGCGCGTCGCAGCGCATCCAGTCGCAGCGCAGCCGCTCGCCCTCGGGCAGGTAGAACACGACGTGGTGCCCGCGCGCCGTGAGGTGGTTCGCGAGCTCGACCATCCGGCGGATGCCGCCGAACCGGAGCAGATGCGGCTCGATCATGCCGATGCGCAGCAGTGACATGCCTGTCCCCATGAACGCCGTGTGCCGCCGTGCGTGTCCCCCTGCATACGGCATTCGGGCGGGTGCCGGGTTCCCCGTCTTGTCCCGGCGCGCCGACCGCAGGCAAGGCCCCAGCGGGGACGATAGTGGACGTCGCGCGAACCTCCCCGACGCTGGACGGTGCGGCGCGACACAGCGAGAGCCGAGCGGACGGCCCGATAAGGTTGCGGTGATCCACGTCACCGCCTCCACGAGACCGCGCGCATGACCGCTTCCGACGACCACGATCTGGTCCTCGTCGTCGACTTCGGCGCCCAGTACGCGCAGCTGATCGCGCGGCGGGTCCGCGAGGCGCGCGTCTACTCCGAGGTGGTGCCCCACACGCGGGCGGTCGAGGAGATCGCTGCGCGGCGCCCGGCCGCGGTGGTCCTCTCGGGCGGCCCGGCGTCGGTCTACGCCGACGACGCGCCGGGCATGGACGCCGCGCTGCTGGAGCAGGGCGTGCCCACCTTCGGGATCTGCTACGGCTTCCAGACCATGGCCCATGCCCTGGGGGGCGAGGTCGCCGCCACGGGCCGCGCCGAGTTCGGCCACACCCCGCTGGAGGTCGTCACCGGCGACTCGACGCTGTTCCACGGCCTGCCGCGCACCCAGCCGGTGTGGATGTCCCACAACGACGCGGTGACCGCCGCGCCGCCCGGCACGACCGTGGTGGCCCGCACCGCGGACACGCCGGTGGCCGCCTTCGAGGACCTCGACCGCCAGCTCGCGGGCGTGCAGTTCCACCCGGAGGTGCTGCACACCGAGCACGGCCAGGCCGTCCTCGAGCACTTCCTCTACGAGATCGCCGGCTGCCGCCCCACCTGGACGATGACCAACGTCATCGAGGAGCAGGTCGCCGAGATCCGCGCGGCCATCGGCGACGGCCAGGCGATCTGCGGCCTCTCGGGCGGGGTGGACTCGGCGGTGGCCGCCGCGCTGGTGCAGCGCGCGATCGGCGAGCAGCTCACCTGCGTGTTCGTCGACCACGGCCTGCTGCGCGCCGGCGAGGCGGAGCAGGTCGAGCGCGACTTCGTCGAGGCCACCGGCGTCTCGCTGAAGGTGGTCGAGGCCGCCGACCGCTTCCTCGACGCGCTCGAGGGCGTCGCCGACCCCGAGGAGAAGCGCAAGATCATCGGGCGCGAGTTCATCCGCGTCTTCGAGCAGGCCGCCCGCGAGGTCGTGGCCGAGGCCGGCGAGGACGGCGGGCAGGTGCGCTACCTCGTGCAGGGCACGCTGTATCCGGATGTGGTGGAGTCGGGCGGCGGGTCCGGCACCGCGAACATCAAGAGCCACCACAACGTCGGCGGGCTGCCCGAGGACCTCGACTTCGACCTGATCGAGCCGCTGCGGCTGCTGTTCAAGGACGAGGTCCGCCGCGTGGGCGTGGAGCTGGGCCTGCCCGAGCCGATGGTATGGCGCCAGCCCTTCCCCGGCCCGGGCCTGGCGATCCGCATCGTGGGCGATGTCAGCCGCGAGCGCCTGGAGGTCCTGCGCGCGGCGGACGCGATCGCCCGCGAGGAGCTGTCGGCCGCCGGCCTGGACCGCGACATCTGGCAGTGCCCGGTGGTGCTGCTCGCCGAGGTCCGCAGCGTGGGCGTGCAGGGCGACGGACGCAGCTACGGCCACCCGGTGGTGCTGCGGCCGGTCTCCAGCGAGGACGCGATGACCGCCGACTGGTCGCGGGTGCCCTACGAGGTGCTGGCCCGCATCTCGACCCGCATCACCAACGAGGTGCGCGAGATCAACCGGGTCGCCCTCGACGTCACCTCCAAGCCGCCCGGCACCATCGAGTGGGAATGACCGAGCTCATCGCCCACCGGGGACGGGGCGCGACGGGGCCGGAGAACGCGATCGAGGGGCTGGCCGGCCTGGCCGACTGGGTGGACGGCGTCGAGGTCGACGCGCGGCTGAGCGCCGACGGCGTGCCGGTGCTGCTGCACGACCCCACCGTCGATCGCACCACCGACGGCACGGGGGAGGTGGCCGCCCTGCCCGTCGCGGTGCTGACCGACCTGCGCCTGGGCGGCGGGGCCCGGGTGCCCACGCTCGCGGCCTACCTCGCGGCGGTGGCGGCCACCGGGCTGGCCACGGTGCTGGTCGACGTCAAGCGCGACGACCCCGCGACCGTCG
>SKLC01000360.1 GCA_007123425.1 Nitriliruptoraceae bacterium | reverse complement strand
CGACGGTGGCCGCGGCACGGGCGAGGCGTGGCCGCTGGCGCCCATGCTCGGCGGGGCCCGCCGTCCCCAGGCGCCCGTCGCACGGGCGCTGGGCGACGACGCTGGCCTCGTGCTCGGCAACCTCCGCGCCCTGCCGCGGGTCGTGGACGAGGTCGGCGCGGTGGTGTCGCTGTGTCCGGTGGAGCCGGGGCTCGTGCCGGACGAGGTGCTCCACCACGAGGTGCTGCTCGCCGACCGGGCCGATCCCGCCGCCAACCCCAACCTCGACCTCGTCCTGGCCGACACCGCGGCTGCGCTGGCGTCGCTGCGCGACGAGGGCCGACGGGTGTTCCTCCACTGCCGCGAGGGGCGCAGTCGTACGCCGACGGTTGCCGCGGCCTACCTCGCCCACCGCCTCGGCATCGCCGGCCCCGAGGCCTTCTCGCGGGCCGCGGCCTGCCTGCCCCATCCGGACGCGCACAACCGCGCCTTCCAGCGGGCCCTTGCGCGCATCGCGCCCGCGTCGCAGGCGCCCACGCCCGGGGCGCACGCCTCGACGCACTTGGGTTAGCCTGGGCAGTGGATCGTCGTTAGGCGAGGCTAACCCGCGGGCTTCGCGACGTCCGCGCCGGCGGCAGCGTCGACACGGCCGCGCTTCACTTGGAGCGGGGCGAGCATGGGGAGGGGCCGTGCACAGCACACGCAGGCAGCCACCGGGCGCCCGTGCGGCGGCGCCGCTGGCGGCTGGCCTCGTGCTGCTGCTGGCCGCCGGGGCCTGCGCGTCGTCCTCGGCCGGTGGGGCGGATGACGAGCGCCTGCGGGTCGTGGCGTCGATGAGCGTGATCGCCGACTTCGCCCGCGAGGTCGGTGGCGACCACGTGGAGGTGACCTCGCTCGTGCCGGTCGGCGCGGACCCGCACGTGCACGAGCCCACGCCCGCGGACGCACGGGCGGTCGACGAGGCCGACCTGGTGCTGGGCAACGGCGTGGGCCTCGAGCCGTGGTTCGACTCCCTGGTCGCCGGCAGCGACCAGCAGGTGATCACCGTCACCGAGGAGCTCGAGGGCCTCGTCGTCGACGACGAGGACGGCGAGCCCGACCCCCACCTGTGGATGGTGCCGCCGCTGGCCGCCGCCTACGTCGAGCGCATCGCCGAGGAGCTCGTGGCGCTCGAGCCCGATCTCGCCGAGGACGTCGAGGCCCACGCCCAGCGCTACGTGGCGCGCCTCGCACGGCTCGACGACGAGATCGCCGAGACCATCGCCGAGGTGCCCGAGGAGCGCCGCGTGCTGGTCACCAGCCACGATGCCTACTCCTACTTCGCGGACCACTACGACCTCGAGGTCGCCACCGTCGTGGGGGTCAGCACCGAGGAGGAGCCCAGCGCGGCGCGGGTCCAGCGCCTCGTGGACCTGGTCCGCGACGCCGAGGTGCCCACGATCTTCGTCGAGACCACCGTCAACCCGGCTGTCATCCGCCGCGTCGCCGACGACGCCGGCGTCGAGATCGGCGACCCGCTCTACGGTGACTCGGTGGGCGAGGAGGGCTCGGGCGCCGACGATTACGTCGGGATGATGCGTGCCAACGCCGAGGCGCTGGCAGCGGGCCTGACGCGGTGAGGTCCCGCCGCGCCGAGGCCACCCCTGCGCCCGACGGCGCCGGCGTCCGACTCGACGTGGCCGGCCTGCACGCCGGCTATCGCGACCGCGTGGCGCTCGAGGGCGTGGACCTGCGGGTGGCGGCGGGGGAGCGCGTGGGCGTCATCGGGCCCAACGGTGCCGGCAAGTCGACCCTCCTGAAGTGCGTGGTGGGGCTGGTGCGCCCCACCCGCGGCGTCGTGCAGGTCGAGGGTCAGCCGGCGGCACGTCGCCGGGGACGTGTCGCCTACCTGCCGCAGCGGGCCCAGATCGACTGGGACCACCCCGCCCAGGTGCGGGACGTCGTGGCCATGGGGCGCTATCCGCACCGGGGCCCGGTGGGGCGGCTGCGCCGTGAGGACCACGAGGCGATCGCCGATGCGCTCGAGCGCGTCGACCTCGCCGGGCTCGCCCGGGTGCGCATCGCGGAGCTGTCGGGCGGCCAGCAGCAGCGCACCTTCCTCGCGCGTGCGCTGGCCCAGCAGGCCAGCGTCCTGCTGCTCGACGAGCCCTATGCCGGCCTCGACGCGGCCACCGCGCGCGTGATCGACCGCGAGCTGGCCACCGTCGCGCTCGCCGGGGCCGCCGTCGTGGTGGTCAATCACGATCTCGCCGGGCTGCACCGCCGCTACGACCGCCTCGCCGTCCTCAGCCGCCGGCTGATCGCCGCCGGGCCGCCCGGCGAGGTGCTGCGAGGCGACGTGCTCGACGATGCCTATGGCCGCGGGGCGGTCGTGCTGGCCGGCCCCGACGCCGTGCCGGACCCCCGCGACGCCCGGTCTGGCGACCCCCAGGGGCCGCCATGATCGCGCTGGGTGGGCTGCTGGTCGAGCCGGTGCTGCAGTACGGGTTCATGCGGGCGGGGCTGCTCGCCGCGGTCGTGGTCGGGCTGACGTGCGCGGTGCTCTCCTGCCTGCTGGTGGTCCGCGGCCAGGCGCTGCTGGGCGACGCCATCAGCCACGCCGTGCTGCTGGGCGTGGTCGTGGGCTACCTCGTCGGCGGTGAGCTCGGCGTCCTCGGCGGGGCGCTGGTGGTCGCGGTGCTCACGGGCGCGGCGATCGCCTACGTCACCGAGCACGCGCCCTTCCGCGCCGACACCTCCATGGGCGTGCTGTTCACGGTCACCTTCGCGCTGGGCCTGGCCATCATGTCGGTGGCCCAGCCACGCGGGATCGACCTCATGCACGTGCTGTTCGGCAACGTGCTGGGCGTGAGCAGCGCCGACCTGTGGCTGACGGCGGTCAGCGGCGGGCTGGTCCTGCTGGTGGTGCTCGTCGGCTTCCGCGCCTTCAGCCTGTGGAGCTTCGACCCCGTCCTGGCCCGGGCCATGGGGATGCGCACGCGCGCCGTGGAATACCTGTTCACCGCCATGCTCTCCGCCGCGATCGTCGCGGCGCTGCAGACGGTCGGGCTGATCCTGGTGGTGGCGATGCTGGTCGTCCCCGGCGCCACCGCGGCGATGCTGACCTCGCGGCTGTCGTCGATGATGGCCGTGGCCGGCGTCGTGGGGCTCGTCTCCGGGGTCACGGGCCTGTACGGCTCCTTCCATCTCGATGTCGCGTCCGGCCCGGCCATCGTGCTCGTGGCCGGCGCCTGCTTCCTGCTCGCATTCCTGCTCGCGCCCCGCGGGGTGATCGGCGGGGTGCTGCGCGCCCGCGCGCGCTCGCGCAGCACCACCGCCGACACGGGGCCGAGCGCGTCCGCGCGCGAGGAGGTCTAGCCTCGTGGGAACCCGACGACCGTGGCGAGAGGGGCGGGCAGGATGAGCTCGACCCGCGAGGCCCCCTGCTGCGAGCTCAGCGCGTCGATGGAGGACTACCTCAAGGCGCTGGTGCACCTGGAGGCGGAGGGCCGGGCCGTGACCACGGGGTCGATCGCCCACCGCGTCGAGGTCGCGCCCTCGTCCGCCTCGGCGATGCTCCGCCGTCTGCGCGGCGCCGGGCTCGTGGAGGGCTCCGGGGGCCACGAGGTCGTGCTCACCGACCATGGCCGCCGCCATGCGCTGCGGGTGGTCCGCCGCCACCGCCTGGTCGAGACCTTCCTCGCCGAGATCCTCGACGTGCCCTGGGACGAGGTGCACGAGGAGGCCGAGCGGCTCGAGCACGCGCTCAGCCCCGCGCTGGAGGACCGCATCGCGACCCGCCTCGGGGAGCCCTCGCACGACCCCCACGGTGACCCGATCCCGCCCCGTGACGGTGAGCACGACGAGGCCTGGCCCGACCCGCTCGACGCCGCGCCGACGGGGGGCCGCTTCCGGGTCGAGCGGGTCAGCGATCGCGACAGCGACGCGCTGCGCTACCTCGACGAGCTCGGCGTGCGACCGGGAGTCACCGTCGGGGTGGGGGAGCGCGACCCGTTCGGCGGGCCCCTGTGGGTCGAGGTCGCCGGCCGGTGGTGCGCGCTGGGGCTGCCGCTGGCGCGCCTGGTCCATGGCAGCGTCGAGCACACCGAGGACGCAGCACGAGTGAGAAGGAGCCGATGATGCAGCACCGCCGACTGGGACGCAGCGGCTGCGTGGTCAGCCATCTGGCGCTGGGCACGATGACGTTCGGCGACGAGACCGATGAGGGCGAGTCGCATCGCCAGCTCGACCGCTACCTGGAGGTCGGCGGCAACCTGATCGACACCGCCGACGTGTACACCCGCGGCGCCTCCGAGGAGATCATCGGCCGGTGGCTGGCGGCCCGCCCGGCCGAGGTGCGCGACCGGATCGTGCTGGCGACCAAGGGCCGCTTCCCCATGGGCGAGGGGCCCAACGACCTCGGGCTGTCCCGCTACCACCTCACCCGGGCGCTGGATGCCTCGCTGCGCCGGCTCGGCGTGGAGCACATCGACCTCTACCAGACCCACGCCTGGGACCCGCACACCCCCGTGGAGGAGACGCTGCGCTTCCTCGACGACGCGGTCGCGGCCGGCAAGATCGGCTACGTCGGCCTGTCCAACGTCACGGGCTGGCAGCTGCAGCGCATCGTCGACGTGGCCGAGTTCCGCGGCTGGGCGGCGCCGGTCACCCTCCAGCCGCACTACAACCTGCTCGGCCGCGAGCTCGAGTGGGAGGTGGTGCCCGCCTGCGAGGCCAACGGGCTCGGGCTGCTGCCGTGGTCGCCGCTGGGTGGTGGCTGGCTGACCGGCAAGTACCGCCGCGACGAGCGGCCCACCGGCGCCACCCGGCTGGGAGAGGATCCGGGCCGTGGCATCGAGGCCTACGACCGTCGCAGCGCGCAGCAGCGCACCTGGGATGTCGTCGACGCCGTGCAGCAGGTCGCCGAGGAGCGCGGGGCGACGATGTCGCAGGTGGCCCTGGCGTGGCTGGCGGCCCGGCCCGCGGTGAGCTCGGTGATCCTCGGTGCGCGCACGCTGGCGCAGCTCGAGGAGAACCTCGGCGCTGCCGAGGTGGTGCTCTCGGCCGAGGAGATCGAGCGGCTCGACGCGGCGAGCGACCCTGGTGCGGCCGACTACCCCTACGGCGGGCCCGGGGCCGCGCAGCGCAGCCGGTCGCTGGGCGGCCGGCGGGCCTGAGGCCGCGCTGCCTCCAACGGACTGGGCAGCAGGCGCGGGAACGGGTGATGAGTCCTCGCACATTATTGATTGACGTCCGTCGATCCAATGGGTAGCGTGACCTGTATCGATAGACATCGATGAATGTGGCGCTCACGGAAGGAAGCCCGATGCGCTGGCTCGACCGGGCACGGCAGCGACGCCTGCGAGGCGTCGCCTTCTGCGATCGCTGCGGTCGTGTGTGCGACGCCGCCTGCCGGCGGCGGGCGGCACAGGACCGCCACCGTGCGGCCGCGATGGAGCTCGGACTGCGACGATGACCGCTGAGGCTCCGGCCCCCGCGGCCACCTGCTGCGTCCCGCTGGGCGCCAGCGCGCTCAGCGAGGAGGAGGCGCAGGCGACCGCCGCGGTGTTCAAGGCGCTGGGCGACCCCAACCGGGTGAGGATCGTGAACCTGCTGGCGTCCGCCGGCGCCCCGGTGTGCGTCTGCGATCTCACCCCGGCTCTGGGGATCTCGCAGCCGACCGTCAGCCACCACCTCAAGCGGCTGCGCACCGCGGGCCTGGTCCGCCGGGAGCAGCACGGCACCTGGTCCTACTACTCGCTGGACCCGGCCGCGATGACCCACCTGGCCACGATCTGCGATCTGCGAAAGGTCCGTCCATGACCGCCCGAGACGCGAGCTCCGCCCCCGACGGCGACCTGCGCGAGCAGGTCCGCACCACCTACGCGAGCGCGGCTCGCTCGGTGGGCGAGGGCGCGGCGGGATGCTGCGGCCCCGCCGACCTCGACGCAGGCGCGGGCTTCGGGCTCCCCCTGTATGCCGACGAGGACCGCGAGGCGCTGCCCGATGCCGCGGGGCTGGCCAGCCTGGGCTGTGGCAACCCCGTCGCCGTGGCCGAGCTGCGTGAGGGCGAGACCGTGCTCGACCTCGGCTCGGGTGGCGGCATCGACGTGCTGCTCTCCGCGCGCCGGGTCGGGCCCACCGGGTTCGCCTACGGCCTGGACATGACCACGGAGATGCTCGAGCTGGCGCGACGCAACGCCGCGGAGGCCGGCGCGTCCAACGTGGAGTTCCTCGAGGGGGCGATCGAGGACGTCCCGCTGGCCGACGGCAGCGTCGACGTGATCATCTCCAACTGCGTGGTCAACCTCTCGCTGGACAAGCCCGCGGTGCTCGCCGAGATGCACCGCGTGCTCGTGGCGGGCGGGCGCATCGGCATCAGCGACGTCGTGGCCGAGGACCGGCTCAGCCCCGCCGACCGGGCCGAGCGTGGGTCCTACGTGGGCTGCGTCGCCGGCGCGCTCTCGATCAGCGAGTACCGCGACGGGCTGCGCGACGTCGGCTTCGTCGACATCGAGGTGGAGCTCACGCACGAGGTCGCCGACGGCCTCCACGGCGCGATCGTTCGAGCGGGACGTCCCTGATGCCGTGACGGTCGATGGCACGACCCGCACGGCGGGGACCGACGAGGCGGGCCCGCCGGCGTCCGGCGGGGCGGGCCCGGACAGGGGTGGCACGAGCGCGGACGCGGCGCGTGGATAGATTGCCCGGCGACCACCCGCCGCGCGCTCGACGAAGGCCTGCGCAATGCCCGCGACCCTGGAGCTGCTCGAGCGGCTCGTCGCCTTCGACACCACCTCCCGGACCTCCAACCTCGAGCTGCTGGAGTACGTCGAGGCGCTGCTCGAGCGTGAGGGCGTGGCCTGCGAGCGGGTGCCCAGCCCCGACGGGACCCGGGCCAACCTCGTCGCGCGCATCGGCCCCGCCGTCGAGGGCGGGGTGGTCCTGTCCGCACACACCGACTGCGTGCCGGTCGCCGGCCAGCCCTGGACGCGCGATCCGTTCCGTGTGCACCGCGACGGCGATCGGCTCGTGGGCCGCGGCACCGCCGACATGAAGGGGTTCCTCGCGTGCGTGCTGGCCGCGGTGCCCCGGCTGGTCGAGGCCGACCTGCGGCGCCCGGTGCTGCTCGCCCTGTCCTATGACGAGGAGCTGGGCACCGTGGGGGCGCCCAGCCTGGTCGAGCACCTGCTGGCCACCCAGCCCCGCCCGGAGTCGGTGCTGGTCGGGGAGCCAACCAGCATGGAGGTGGTCACCGCGCACAAGGGGGTGCGCTCCTTCATGACCACCGTCGAGGGGGTCGATGCCCATTCGAGCCAGCCGCAGCGGGCCGCCAACGCCGTCGTCGCGGCCGCGCGGATCGCCACCTTCATCGCCGACCTCGCCGAGGAGCGACGGCGCGTGGCAGCCGACCACCGCTTCGATCCGCCGCACACCACGGTCAACGTGGCCACCATCGCCGGGGGCCAGGCCATCAACATCGTGCCGCGCCGCTGCGAGCTGGCGTGGGAGTACCGGCCGGTGCCCGCCGACGACTCCGATCTGCTCGCCGAGCGGGTCGAGGCGCACGTGCAGCGCGACGTCCTCCCGCAGCTTCGCGCCGACACGGGCCAGGGTCGGGTCGAGACCCGGCCCGAGGCCTTCGCCCGCGCGCTGGGCTCCGAGCTGCGCGGGCCGGCGGAGGAGCTCGCGCGCGAGCTCACCGGCTACCGGGGCCCCGATCGGACCGTGGCCTTCGGCACCGACGGTGGGCACTTCCAGGCCGCGGGCCTGTCCACCGTGGTCTGCGGCCCCGGCTCGATCGACCAGGCCCACAAGCCCGACGAGTACATCGAGGTCGATCAGCTCGAGGCCTGCGACCGCATGCTGGCGGCGCTGACCGAGCGCTGCTCGCGGTGATCGGTCGCGGTCACCGCGACGGGGTCCCGCTGATGCCGTCGAGGAAGCCGGCCAGGGCGTCGACGTGCGAGCCGGGCCAGTACACCTGCCGACAGCCGTCGCACTGGGCGAACCGGTCGAACTCCCGGCGGGTCCGCGGCGGCAGCAGGTGCCACACCTCGTCGCGCGAGACCGGGGTGAGCCGGCCGTTGCAGCGCGCACAGCGGGTCAGCGGCCGGGCGCGCCCGGCCAGGCGGTAGCGGGCGTCGACCTCGCGCGCCTGCTCGTCGGGATCGTCGGAGCGTGGGCAGTAGCCGTGCACGATCTCGCGGCGCATGAGCAGGCCGCGGTCCCGGGTGAGCAGGATCCGCTGCTCGGCCGCGGCGAGGCGGGCGAGCTGCGTGTCGTCGGCGTCGGTCCCGTACCAGCTGTCGAAGCCGAGCAGGCGCAGCCGGCGCGCCAGCGTTCCCAGGTGCACGTCGAGGACGAACCGGCGCGGGTCCGGTGGCGTGGGCCACAGGTCGTCGTCCGCCACGGGACGGAGCGCGGTGAACGGGGGATAGGCCGCGACCCGCTCCCCGCCGTAGATGCGGTGGTCGAAGCGCACGGGGTGGCCATCGACCAGCAGCAGGCCGATCTCGGGGTGGGGCAGGCCCACCGACTCGATGAGGTCCTTGACCGAGCGCGGCTCGCCGACGGGCACCTCCACCCGGGCCTCGCCGAGCAGGTCGGTCAGCTCCGCGTAGGCGCGGACCTCCACGTGGGCCGCATCGGGCATGGGGCTCCTCGCCTCGCAGGGCTCGATCGCGGGCTCCCCACGCGACCCGCGGCGCGCTTCAGACCTCGGTGCGGCCCCCGTCGGCCAGCGGGACCACCTCCGCGAGATCGCACACCCTCGCGAAGTGCTCGGGGTCGGCGGTGAACAGGTCGTAGTGGATCGGGACGACGGTCCGGGCGCCGAGGCGCTGCACGAAGCGGTATGCGTCGCGGAAGCTGATCGAGGGCCCGGAGATCGGGGCCGCGACCGCCGAGGCCTGCAGGCCGGTGATCTCCAGGCCGTCGCCGGGGTGGAACAGCCGCCCGGCGACCAGGAACCCGGTGTTGGGCGGGCCGGCGGAGCCGTCCACCAGCTCCACGTGGGGGAGGTCGTGGGCGGCCACCTCCACGCCCGCGGCCTCGAAGGTCTGGCCGTCGGCGATCTCGGTGACCGCCACCTCGGCCAGCAGGTCGCAGACGTCGGCATTGCCGAACAGCTCGACGCCGCGCTCGACCAGCGTGGCCGCCAGCTCCGGGTCCACGTGGTCGGCGTGGCGGTGGGTGTAGAGCACCGCGTCGATCTCGCCCAGCTCGTCCGGCTCGTACGTCGCGGTCACGAACACGCCCGGGTCGATCAGCAGGCGCGCCCCCTCCACCTCGACGACGAGGCAGGACTGCGGGTACTTGGTCACGTGCACGGCGACCTCCTGGGCATCGCGATGGCCGCGGCGTCGCCGTCCGAGGGTAGGGACTCGAAGCGCAGGTGCACGTCCGGGCCGCGGAGCTCGAGCTCGTCCCCGCTGCGGTGGTGCTCGCTCACCTCCCGCAGCGCTTCCATGTAGGCGGCCTCGGAGGCCATCACGTCCTCGCCCTCGCACGCCATCTCGGTCTGGAAGACCTCCTGGAGGCGCAGCTGCCGTCCGTCGATGACGGCCGTCCCGCCGTAGCCGTTGCAGGCGGCCGTGCCGGAGAGCTCGTCGTCGTCGATCCTGAGCGTGACCGGTTGGGTGTCGACGATCGGCACCTGGCCGCCCGGCCCCTCGCCCTCGACCAGCACCCACTCGCCGTCAGGCCGTTCGACTGCGGGATCGCCCCCGCTCCCGCAGGCCGCGAGCGCGATGAGGGCCGTTGTCACCGCCACGACCGCCCGGGCTGCTGGGATGCGCATCGCCTCTCCTGATCGTCGGCTGCCCGTGGGACGTCGACCGGCGCCCGCCGGTTCCCCATCCAGGCCGACGCTCGTGTCTGCGCGGTGCGGGCCGCGGCGCCATCATGGCGCACATGGACTGGATCGGTGTGCTGGAGGCCGAGGGCTACCTCGGTGCCCGCTGGCTGCTGCAGCGGGGAGTCGCGCTCGTGTATGTGCTGGCCTTCGCCAACGTCCTGCACCAATGGCGACCCCTGGTGGGCGACGAGGGACTGCTGCCGGCACGCGAGGTGCTCGCCCGGGCCTCCTGGCGACGGGCGCCGAGCCTGTTCCACCTGCGCTACTCGGATCGCCTGGCCACCGCGATCGCGACCCTGGGGCTCGTGGTTGCCCTGGCGCTGGTGGTCGGGCTGCCCCAGGCGGGGCCCGTGTGGGCGCCGATGGCGTCGTTCGCGCTGCTGTGGGCGCTGTACCTCTCCTTCGTCAGCGTCGGCCGGGTCTTCTACGCGTTCGGATGGGAGTCCCTGCTGCTCGAGGCCGGATTCCTCGCGATCTTCCTGGGCCCGGGTGAGCTCGCCCCCTCCTGGGTGGTGCTGCTGGCCTTCCGGTGGCTGCTGTTCCGCGTGGAGTTCGGCGCCGGCATGATCAAGCTGCGCGGTGACGACTGCTGGCGGCGGCTGACCTGCACCGAGCACCACCACGAGACCCAGCCGCTGCCCAACCCGCTGAGCCGACGGTTCCACCTGCTGCCGCGGTGGCAGCACCGTGTGGAGGTCGGCGCGAACCACGTCACCCAGCTGGTGGTGCCCTTCGCGCTGTTCCTCCCGCAGCCGGTGGCCGGGAGCGCCGCGGTCGTGATGATCGTCACCCAGGCCTACCTGATGCTGTCGGGCAACTTCGCGTGGCTCAACCTGCTCACCATCGTGCTGGCCACGGCCGCGCTGCCCGATGACTGGCTGGGGTGGCTGCCGGTGGCGGAGCCGACCGCGACCACGCCCGCCTGGCTGGCGGTCACGCTGGTGGTCCTGGCCCTGCTGCTGGTGTGGCGCAGCTGGCCGCCGGTGGCCAACCTGCTCTCCCCGCGGCAGCGGATGAACGCGTCCCACGACCCGCTGCGGCTGGTCAACTCCTACGGCGCCTTCGGCAGCGTCACGCGCACCCGCTACGAGCTGGTGATCGAGGCCACCGCCGACGATCCGTCCTCGCCCGGGGCCGCCTGGCACGCCTACGAGCTGCCCGCCAAGCCCACCGATCCCACCCGTCGACCACCGCAGATCGCCCCCTACCACCTGCGCCTGGACTGGCTGCTGTGGTTCGCGGCGATGAGCCCCACCCCGGACCGGTACCCGTGGCTCGTACGGCTGCTCCGTGCGCTGCTCGCCGCCGACCCACACGTGCTGCGCCTGCTCCGGCACGACCCGATGACGGGCCAGCGGCCCACCGCCGTGCGGGTCCGCCGTGGCGTCTACCGCTTCGTCGACCGCGAGCAGACCCGGCGCACGGGCCGCTGGTGGGAGGTGGACGACCTGCGGGTGGTGCTCGGACCGGTGCGCGGCCAGGAACGGTGACGGCGGCATCGCGGGGCACGTCGAGGGTGACGCCCACGTCGATCTACCGCCGGATGCAGCCCGGCTCGCGTCACAGCGGGTGGTCCGGCCCGTAGTCGAGGAGCAGCTCCTGCCCGCGACGCACGGACCGGGTCACGGTCAGCTCGGCGACCGGCCCCTGGTCGCCGTCGTCGAGCACCAGCTCGACGTTGGGCTCCTCGTCGTGGTTGCACATGCTGGCCTTGCCCAGCACGACCGCGTGGGACTCGCCGTCCCAGTCGAAGACGTACCAGCGGACCACGGTCTCGTCGACGAGCTCGACCTGCTCCGGCGGGATGAGCAGGACCGGAGCGAGCTCGACGACGGTGCCGGCGCGCAGGTGCCGGGTCGCGAACAGGCCGCGACCCTCGATCGGGGAGTACTCGACACGGATGGACATGCCGCGATGCCTATCCCACCGCCGCGGTCCCGCCAAGCCGGCGAGCACCGTGACCGGTGCGCGCTCGCCCGCGCCACGACACGACATCGCCTCTCCGGCTCGCCGGGACGGCAGCAGAGTGGGTGCGGCTCGATGGAGGACGCCGGTCGGCCCGGATCGCACCCATGGGCGGCGATGGTCTGGTCTGGCAGAATCCGGCGGGAGCGGTTTCGATCGGCACAGGGGGAGCGGGATGGCTGGGTCCTCGTCGCGCCACGGGGCCGGGCCGTCACCGGCGTCGGGGGTCGCCCGGGTGGAGGCGGGTCGCTGGGTGCGTGATCTGGGTGCGCTGTCCGCGGTCGACGTCGAGGAGGTGGGGGGCAAGGCGGCCGGGCTCGGTGGGCTCATCGAGGCGGGCCTGCCCGTGCCGGAGGGGTTCGTGGTGCTGGCTGGGGCCTACCGGCGGTTCGTGGAAGCCCATGGGCTGCAGCCCGAGGTCGACGCGGCGCTCGGCGCCGACGACGCCGGCCCTGCCGGGTCGCGATCGTCCGAAGCCGTCGGTGCGGATGGGGCGGCCCTGGCGGAGCGTCTCGTGGCTGCGCCGGTGCCCGAGGAGATGGCCGACGAGATCCGGTCCGCGTACGCGGCGCTGGGTCGTCCCCGGGTGGCGGTGCGCTCGTCGTCGGTGCAGGAGGATCTGGCCGGTGCGAGCTTCGCGGGCCAGTACGCGAGCTTCCTCGACGTCGCCGACGAGGACGCGCTGCTGGCGGCGGTGGTGCGCTGTTGGGCGTCGGCGTGGAGCCCGCGGGTGGCGGCCTACCGTGCCGCCCAGGGGGTGGTGGGCGACGTCGACCATGCGGTGGTGGTCCAGCGACAGGTCGATGCGGACCGTGCCGGGGTGGCCTTCAGCGCCGACCCGGTCAGCGGCCGCCGCGACCGGGTGCGTGTCAACGGGGCGTGGGGGCTGGGCCAGGCGGTGGTGGATGGGACGGTCACCCCAGACGAGTGGCTGGTCGATCCCGACCACGGCGAGGTCATCGAGCGCTCGATCGCGGACAAGGCGGCGTGGGCGGTGCCCACGGACGAGGGCATCGCGACCGTGGACGCGCCTGCCGGGCAGCGCGAGCGGCCGAGCCTCGCCGACGAGGAGGCCGTCGAGCTCGCCCGGCTCGCGCGGCGCGCCGAGGCGGCGTTCGCGTCCCCGCAGGACCTCGAGTGGGCCGCCGAGGATGGCCGTCTGCTGCTGGTGCAGTCGCGCCCGCTGACCACGCTCTTCCCGCTGCCCGAGCCTCGGCCCGAGCCCGGAGAGGGCGTGCGGCTGTATCTGTCGTTCAACCGTGTCGCCCAGGGGTTCGTCGAGCCGATGACCCCGATGGGCAACGAGGTCTGGCGGCTGTGCTTCGCCGCGCTCGGTCGGCTGGCGCGGGGCGAGCGCCGGTCGCCGCTGTACCCCAAGGTGCACCGGGTCGCCGCGGGCCGGGTCTATCTGGACCTCACCGGGCTGCTGCGGCGGCCCGGCGTCCGCACCTCATTGGTGGAGCTCGTGGGGGAGAAGGACCCGCGTGCGGCGCAGGCGCTCGCCGAGCTCGCCGATCGAGAGCAGCTGCGTCGGTCGCGCCGGGAGGGGCCCGTCCCATGGCGGCTGGTGGCCCTCCTTCCGGGGCTGCTGGGCCGATTCGCCGTCGCGGCGGTACGCCCCGAGGCCGCCGTCGAGCACGCGACGGGCCTGGCCGACTCGGAGGTGGCTCGCTTGGAGCGGGATGCGGCCGCGCTCAGCGGCATCGAGGAGCGGCTCGAGTGGCTCGAGCGGGAGGCCATGGTGCCGATGGTGATGGCCCTGCGGCAGGTCGGCTGGTCCGGGCTCGCCACGCCGACCAGTCGCACCGCCGAGCAGCGACTTGCCGCACACGCTGGCGCTGCGGAGGCCGTCGCAGCGGTCCACCGCGCGCCGCCGAACAACCCGACGTCGGAGATGGGCCGCGATCTGCTCGACGTGGCCGCCAGGGTGCGTGACACCGGCGGCGAGGTCAGCGCCGACCATCCCGCCGTCGCGTGGTTCCTCGAGCGCTACGGCCACCGCACCGTGCGCGAGATCGACGTCGGACTGCCCCGCTGGCGCGAGGCCCCGGCCCCGGTCCTCGCCTGGGTCTCGGAGACGGCGGCCGACCCGGCCCTCGACGAGCGCCTCGCCTCCGAGCGCGACGCGGTGGCCGCCGCCGACCGGCAGGCGACCGAGCTCCT
>SKLC01000129.1 GCA_007123425.1 Nitriliruptoraceae bacterium | reverse complement strand
GGCTTGCCGGCCGCGGCCGTCGTCGCCCGGTCGTGCCGGTAGCCCTCGATCACGTCCGCGTCGAGCACGAGCGCGTCCCCGGGCAGGACCCGCGCGAGCTCCGCGGCCACCTCGTCGTGCATGCGACTCGCCCTCGTCGTCCGCTCATCCCGCCGGTTCCCGGCCAGCGCTTCAGCGTACGGGCTGCTCAGCCGTGGGCGTCCATGCGCTGCTCGAGCTTGCGCTTGATGCGCTGCAGGGCGTTGTCGATCGACTTCACGCGCCGGCCGAGGAGCGCGGCGATCTCCTGGTAGCTGCGCCCGTCGACGTAGAGCTGGAGCACGTCCACCTCCAGGCTGGAGAGCACCTCGTCGAAGGCCGCCTGCAGGCGCCGCATCTCGTCGGACTCGACGAGCAACTCGAGGGGGTCGGCGCCCTCCTCGACCACGAGCGACTCCCCCACCGTGCGGTCGGGATCGTCGTCGCTGGGACGATCGAAGGAGACGTAGCTGTTGAGCGGAGCGTGCTTGTGCCGCGTCGCGGTCTTGATGGCCGTCAGGACCTGCCGCGTGATGCACAGCTCCGCGAAGGAGGCGAACGAGGCCCCGGACCCGCTCGAGTAGTCCCGGATGGCCTTGTACAGGCCGATCATGCCCTCCTGCACCACGTCCTCGCGGTCTCCGCCGACGAGGAAGTAGCTGCGGGCCTTGGCGCGGGCGAAGCCGCGGTAGCGGTGCAGCAGCTCGGTCAGGGCGCGCTGGTCGCCAGCACGGTAGCGCTCGACGAGGACGTCGTCGGCGACGTCGACCTCGGTCGCGAGCGCGCCCGCATCCGCCATGAGGGGACCTCCGGCGACCGGACGGGAGGGACGTGCACGTCCGGCCGTTCAGGTGGTCCAACGATCGGGCGGGCCCGAGGTTGCGGACTCGTCCCCTCCGCCGGGACCGGCGGTCCCGGACCGGGCGCGCAGCACCTCGTAGAGCGCCACCCCCGCGGCCACCGAGGCGTTGAGCGACCCCACCCGGCCCCGCATCGGCAGCCGGACCAGCTGATCGCAGGTCTCGCGCGTCAGACGCGCCAGACCAGCCCCTTCGGCACCGATCACGAGCACGAGCGGCTCGTCGAGGAGGTGCGAGGCGCCGATGGCGTCGGGCGCGTCGCCATCGAGCCCGACGGCCCAGACGCCCTCCGCCTTGAGGTCACGGAGGTCGCGCACGAGGTTCGCCATCCGCACGACCGGGAGATGGGCGAGCGCACCCGCAGCCGCCTTCTCCGCGGTGGGGGTCACGCCCGCGGCCCGGCGGGAGGGCAGCAGCAGGCCGTGGGCTCCCACGGCCTCGGCGGTTCGGGCGATCGAGCCCAGGTTGTGCGGGTCGGTGACCCCGTCGAGCGCGACGAGCAGCAGCGGCTGACCGTCAGCGGTCTCGCGGACCTCGTCCAGCGAGGCGTACGGGAAGGGCGGGGCGGTGGCGAGCACGCCCTGGTGCACCAGCCCGTCGGCCCGGGCGTCGAGGTCGCCGCGCGCCACCTCGTCGACGGGCACGCCGGCGCGGTGGGCAGCGGCGCGGATCTCGTGCACCACCGGCGTGTCGTCCCGGCCGGCCGCGATCATCACGCGGTGCACGGTCGCGCCGGCACGCAGCAGCTCGCGCACCGGGTGCAGGCCGCCGACCACGCGCTCGGTCCGGGGCGGGCCGTGGCCACGGCCGCCGCCCTTGTGGGGGCGGCGGCTCATGTCTCCTCGACGTGCCAGCGTGCGCCGCCGGGCCGGTCCTCGACCACGATGCCCGCCGAGGAGAGCTGGTCGCGGATCGCGTCGGCGGTCGCGAAGTCCTTGTCCCTGCGGGCCGCGGCACGCTGCTCGAGCAGCTGCGCCACCAGTGGCGCGATCTGCTGCTCGCGCGTGGCGGCGTCCTCGAGCGCCGCCGTCAGCGCCAGGCCCAGCACCCGGTCGCCGATCTCGACCAGCGCGTCGGCCAGGCCCGCGACCGCGGCGCGGGCGTCGTCGTGGCCCGCCTCGGCCTTGCTCAGCCGCTCGTTGCCGTCGGTGACCAGCTCGTGCAGCGCGGCCAGGGCCTGCGGCGCGTTGACGTCGTCGTCCATGGCGGACCGGAAGGCATCGAGGTGGGGCGCGGCCGCCTCGGGGTCGGCCCCCATATCCCCCGCCGCGCGCCGGGCGCTGCGCAGGAAGGTCACGAACCGGCGGTGCACGATGGTCGCGTCGCGCAGTCGATCCGACTCGAAGATCAGCGGGCTGCGGTGGTGGGCGGACAGGTACCACAGGCGCAGCGGCCCCTGGCCCCACTCGTTGACGGCCTCCTCGAGCGAGACCACGTTGCCGATCGACTTCGACATCTTGTCGTCGCCCATCTGCACCATGCCGTTGTGCACCCAGGTGCGGGCGAAGGTGGTGCCGTGGGCCGCCTCGTGCTGCGCGATCTCGTTCTCGTGGTGGGGGAAGACCAGATCCAGGCCGCCGCCGTGGATGTCGAACTCCGCGCCGAGGTGGGTGGTGGCCATCGCCGAGCACTCGATGTGCCAGCCCGGCCGGCCCGGTCCCCACGGCGAGGGCCAGGCGGGCTCGCCCTGCTTGGCCGCCTTCCACATCGCGAAGTCGAGCGGGTCGTCCTTCACGTCGGCGTCGACGATGTCGTCGCCCTGCTGCATGTCGTCGATCTGGCGACGCGAGAGCTTGCCGTACTCCTGGAAGGTGCGGACCCGGAAGAGGACGTTGCCGCCGCGCTCGTAGGCCTTGTCCTGGTCGATGAGGGTCTGGATGAGCTCCTGCATCTGCAGCAGGTGACCGGTGGCCAGCGGCTGCACGTCCGGCGGCGAGACGCCCAGGGCGTCCATCGTCCGGTTCCAGGCCCGCGTGTAGCGGGTCGCGATGATCGACGGCGAGGTGCGCTCGCGGCGGGCGCGCAGGATGATCTTGTCGTCGACGTCGGTGACGTTCTGGACGAAGGTGACCTCCAGACCGCTCCAGGCCAGGTAGCGGCGCAGCACGTCGAACACGACGGCGGCGCGCCCGTGACCCACGTGGGCGTCAGCCTGGACGGTCGGCCCGCACACGTAGATCGAGGCCTTGCCCTCCTCGCGGGGCTCGAAGGCCGCCTTCTCGCGGCGCAGGGTGTCGTAGAGGACGAGGGCCATGGACATCACCGGGGTCGACAAGGGAACGCTGGACGGCTCCGCGGCCGCCGCGCCGAGGGTAGAGCCTCGCTCGTCGCGAGTGCGCACGTGCAACGCCCGCGAGCGCCAGACTCTTCCACACCCGGGATGCCGCGGTCGGCGAGGCCCACCCCCTGGCGTCGAGCGGCACCCCGGGAGGCGCCTCCGCTGGCACCGAGCCGCAGGCGGGAACTGGCCTCGTCGGGCGTGCGGCCTCCACCCCCGCCTCGGCCTCCCCCACGACCCGGTGTCGTGGCCCGTCATCGCCGTGCTGCCCACAGGGAGCAGACACCCCGCCCACAGATGATCGAAATTGACTCTTGATACTCGATAGTCATGAATGTACGATTGACCCCATGGCCAGTCACCCCACACCGCCGATGCCGTCCGGGCGTTCCCGCTGGACGCGACAGCCGGGCGTGGTCGCTGGTGGTCCCGCTCCCGGGATGGCCCGCCACCTCCTCGGCAGCGGCGGGCAGAGGCATCGGGTCGCACGCGAGCGCGGGGCCGGGTACGAGCCCCGCCCTGCGGGTCGCGCCGGCCAGCCTGGCCAGGAGCGGGGAGAGGACCGGGGCTCCGGCCGTGACGTCCACGACGGTGGCAGGGACAAGGGCGGCGGCACCCCGGAGCAGGACCGTGACGCGGCGGGCGGCCCGCCGTTGCCACCTCCACCCGAGGCCGCGGTGGCCGCGGCGCCGATGCCGCGGCCGGTGGAGCTCGATGATCCGGGGCCGCAGGGGCCGGTGGATGATCCGGCGGCGGTGGATGGGGCCGATGAGGATGGGTCGCTGCGGGGGCTGGCCGCGAAGCTGCGGCTCACGGCCCGGGCGCTGGTGGTCGAGG
>SKLC01000215.1 GCA_007123425.1 Nitriliruptoraceae bacterium | reverse complement strand
GGCCGGACGTGCTCGCCAAGCTCGGACCGCTCCTGCAGCACGTGCTTCCCTACGTACCGCGCGAGCTGGCCGGCTTGCCCAAGGACGACATCTGCCGGCCGGGTGTGCAGGAGGGCTCCTATCCCATCGTCTCGGCCAAGGCGGGGCAGTCACTGCTCGCCGAGCTGCCCCGCATCCGTGCACAGCTTCCCGACCTCGCCCAACCGCTGCTGGCCGTCTGGTCGACCCGTGACCACAGCGTCCCGCCGGAGAACTCCCGGGCCCTCGTGGAGATGATCGGCAGCGATGAGGTGACCATGCTCGAGCTGGAGCGCTCCTACCACTGCCCCATGCTCGACTACGACGCGGAGCGGCTCGAGCAGGCCGTGGTCGACTTCGTCGGCAAGGTCGGCGGCACGTGAGCACGAGGGCCTGTCCCGCCTGTGGTGCCCGCAACGCTGCCACGGCTCCCTGGTGCACGCAGTGCTACACGTCCTTCGCTGAGAGGACCGAACCGCCGGACTCCGGCGACTCCGAGCCCGCCCACCAGCCACCTGCCGGCGTGCCACCTGCCGAGAAGGCACCGGCCGAGGGGAACGGGCCACCGAGCCGGGCGGGCGCCACCGCGGACGTCCGCCAGGACGAGCAGGGGGTGATCGAGTGGCGCTGCGCCACCTGCGACGGCTGGAGCCCGCTGGAGGTGGCCGCCTGTGTGGCGTGCGGGTCCCCCCGCACGGGCTTCGGCGACGACCGGGCCGTCGAGGTGCCCGACGAGCAGCGGGTCGTGCTGCTGTCGGGACTGCTACCCGGGCTCGGCCACCTCGTCGCGGGCCGCGTCGGCAGCGGCCTCGCCCGGGCGCTGCTTGGCGTGGGGTGGCTCATCGGCGGGGTGCTGCTGCTGGTGGCTGCGGCGCGGGCCGGCAGCGGCTACTGGGCGGCGGTGCCCCTGCTCGTCGGAGCGGTCATCGTGTGGGTGCTCTCGGTGTTCGACGCGCAGTCGCTGGCGCGCGGCCAACAGCGTGAGTACCTCGACGGGCGCAACCTGCTGTGGCTCATGGTCGGCGTGACGTGCCTGCTGGTGGTCGCGCTGCTGCTCGATGCCTGGCGCCTGGCGGGGTGAGGCCCCGCAGCCGTGCCCCGGCGTCGACGGCGGCACGGCCGGGCCTGCCGGGAGCCGGGACCGGGCTGTCCGCTAGCCTCTGCGGCTTACGAGCACCCACCGAGTGGAATGCGAACCTCCTTGTCCCGTGTGCTGTTGTTCACCGGCAAGGGCGGCGTCGGCAAGACGTCCGTCGCGGCCGCCACCGCCGTCCGCGCTGCCGGGCGGGGGGCACGGGTGCTCGTGACCTCCACCGACGCGGCGCACTCGCTCGCCGACGCGTTGGGCCGGCCGCTGGGTGACGACCCCACCGAGGTGCACGTGGGTGGCGGGCAGCTGTTCGCCCAGCAGATCGACGCCCAGGCTCGGCTCGAGCGGCACTGGCGGGAGATCCGCGACTACCTCGTGGCGCTGCTCGCGTGGGGCGGCGCCGGCAACGTGGAGGCCGAGGAGCTCCTGCTGTTGCCCGGCCTCGACGAGCTGTTCGCGCTGATCGACCTCAACGCCCAGGTGGCACGGGGCGGCTACGACCTGATCGTGGTCGACTGCGCGCCCACGGCCGAGACGCTGCGACTGCTGTCGTTGCCCGAGGCACTGCGCTGGTACGTGGACCGGATGCTCGCGCCGTCCCGGCGGATGGCCCGGGCGGTGCGGCCACTGGCGCGCGGCCTCGGGGTGGCCGGCGAGGCCCTCCCGCTGCCCGACGACGAGGTGTTCGGCGCGGTCGAGCGGGTGCACGGCGACCTCGCCGATGTCCACGCCCTGTTGCGCGACCCAACGCGCTCCAGCGTGCGACTCGTGGTCAACGCCGAGCGGCTCGTGGTCGCCGAGACCCAGCGCATGGCCACGTCGCTGTCGCTGTTCGGCTACGGGGTGGACGCCGTGGCGGTCAATCGCCTGCTGCCCGACGAGGTGACCGACCCCTACCTCGCCGATCACAAGCGGCGCCAGGCGGAGCACCTCGCGGATGTCCACGCGGCGTTCGGGCCCACCCCGGTGCTGACCGCTCCGCTGCTGCCGGACGAGGTCGTGGGTACCGACGCGCTGGCCGACCTGGCGGCCGCCCTCTACGGCGAGGTCGACGAGCGCGCCGTGCTGCACCTCGACCGGCCCGTGCGGGTGGTCGAGGACGGCGAGGACCGGCTGCTGCAGGTGGACCTGCCCTTCACCGGCCGCGACGAGGTGGATCTCAACCGTCGCGGCGCCGAGCTGCACCTGCGGGTGGGCGGTGTGCGCCGCACCGTGGTGCTGCCGGGAGCACTGGCGCGCTTCGACGTCGGCCGGGCCCGCTTCACCGACGGCGTCCTCGAGATCCGGTTCGTCCCGGTGTCGGCGCCGGCGGGCGCCCCATGAGCGGGCAGGCGCGCCCCTGGTGGGCCAGCGACGGACCGGTGGACGGCGGCATCGCCCGTGACGAGGACCCCGTCGAGCGGCTTCGTGCCGCCCGTCGTGGCGCCTCCGATGCCACCACGCCCGACGACCTGGCCGAGCCCTGGCTCGACGCCGTGGCAGCAACGATGTCGAGCCTGGCCCGCACCACGTCCGAGCCGGAACCCGACGGCGATGATCCGCTCGAGACCGGGGGCGACGACGAGTTCGACGACTCCGACGAGTCCTGCGGCTCGGGCCACGCGGGTGCCGCCGAAACGGCAGGCAGCACCGTCGGAGCCGGCCATCAGCCGGACGTGTGCGGTGTCTGCCCGATCTGCGTCGGGCTCCGTGCGCTGGCCGAGTCCCGCCCCGAGCTCATGGGCCACCTGGCCGAGGCCGCGCGTCACGTGGCCCTGGCCGCGCGGTCGCTGCGGGAGCGGCCCGACGACGCTGCCGGCGAGGCTCGCGGACGCACTGCCCGGTCCGGTGAGGGGCGCCGCAGCGAGGGGCTGGAGCACATCGACCTCGAGTGACGGGGCCTCGATGGCCGCCGGGAGGAGCACGTCTCGTGGGTGAGGCCGTGGCGATCGGGATCGACATCGGCGGCACCAAGCTCGTGGCGGCGGTGCTGGACACCCAGGGGCGGGTGCTCGAGCGGTTGCGACGCCAGACGCCGGCCGGCGACGCCGACCGGCTCGTCGACGACCTGCACGGGCTGATCGGCGACCTGGACGCCGAGGGGGAGCGCGGACGTGGCGCCGGGCTGGGGGACGGGCTCCCGATCGGGGTCGGCATCGCCGGCCTGGTGACCCCGGCGGGCATGGTGCGCTACGGACCCAACATCGATGTCCACGACCTCGACCTCGCCCGCCTGCTGGCCCAGCGCACCGCGCAGCCGACCCTCGTGCTCAACGACGCGTCCGCTGCCACGCTCGGCGAGCAGCGCGTCGGTGCTGCGCGCGGCCACCGGGATGTCGTGATGCTCACCCTGGGCACCGGGGTCGGAGGCGGGGTCGTGGTCGGGGGGCGTCTGCTCACCGGCGCCAACGGGTTCGGTGGTGAGCTCGGCCACCTGCTCGTCGACGACGGCGGCCGCCCGTGTCCCTGCGGCAACCGCGGCTGCATCGAGGCGTACGCGTCGGGCACCGCGATCGGCCACCGTGCCCGGCAGCGGCTCGCCGACGAGCCGGTGGACAGCCTGCTGCGCGAGGTCGCGCAGATCACCGGCCGCGACGTCACGCTGGCGGCCCGGGACGGTGACGAGCTGGCCCGCGAGGTCCTGGTCGAGGCGGGGGAGTGGCTCGGGGTCGCGCTGGCCGGGCTGGTGAACGCACTCGATCCCGAGGTGGTGCTGGTGGGCGGGGGAGCGGCCACCCAGACGGCGACCTGGATGCTGCCCGCTGCCCGGGAGGCCATGGCCGAGCGCATCATCGGTCACGCCTGGCGGTCCCCGCCGCCGGTCGAGCCCGCCGCCCTGGGCGACGACGCGGGGATGGTCGGCGCAGGGCTGGCCGCGGCCGATCTCGTCGTCGACGAACAGGACGTCACGTGAGCTTCCCGCGAGAGCACGCCCGCACCCGTCGCTTCACCCTGGGGGTGCCACGCAACGTCGAGGTGTCCCCGGACGGGACCCGGGTGCTGTTCCTGCGCTCCTCCAGCGGCGACGACCCCGTCACCTCGTTGTGGACCCTGGAGACCAGCACTGGACGTGAGCGTCTCCTGGTCGACGCGCACGCCGTCGGGGCGCCAGGGGACGAGCCCGCTGCCGAGAGGGCACGCCGGGAGCGGGCTCGTGAGACGGCGGGCGGGATCACCTCCTTCGCCACCGACCGGGAGGCCCGGCTGGTCGCCTTCGCGCTGGCCGGCCGCCTGTGGACCGTCGAGGTCGCCACCGGCGAGCTGGTCGAGCACCCCACCGCCGGGGCCGTGTTCGACCCGCGTCCCTCGCCGGACGGGACCCGCATCGCGCACGTGGTGGGCGACGGCCTGCACGTGCTCGACCTCGTGGGTGGCGCGACGGCCCCCGGCGCGACCCGCCCGCTGGCGGTCGAGGACGACGTCGCCTGGGGACGCGCGGAGTTCGTCGCCGCGGAGGAGATGGGGCGCGGCCGTGGATTCTGGTGGTCACCCGACGGCACCCAGCTGGCCGTCACACGGGTCGACGAGTCCGACGTGGCCCTGTGGCACATCGCCGACCCTGCGGAACCGTCACGGGCAGGCAGCACCCACCGCTATCCGGCCGCGGGAACCGCCAACGCCGACGTGCGGCTCGCGGTGCTCTCGCTGGAGGGCGGCCGTCGGGTCGACGTCGCCTGGGACCGTGAGCAGTGGCCGTACCTCGCGCGCGTGTCGTGGGGGCCCGGCCCGCTCACCCTGCAGGTGTTCACCCGAGATCAGCGCGCGTCGCGCGTGCTGGTGGTCGACGCGGAGACCGGCGTGACCACCACCGTCGCCGAGGCCAGCGACGACTGCTGGGTCGAGCCGGTCGACGGGGTACCGGCGTGGAGCGGTGACCGGCTGGTGACCGTCGAGGACCGGCTCGATCACGGCCCCGGCGGCAGCCGGGCGCTGGTGCTCGACGGCCGGGTCGCCACCGACCCGGGGGTCCAGGTCCGTGCGGTCCGGGCGGTCACCGACGAGCAGATCACCTTCACGGCCAGCCTCGACGACCCCACGCAGATCCACGTGCTGCACCACGAGCCGGCGTCCGGGCGCACCTGGTCCTCCACCGAGGAGCAGGCCGGGCTCCACGACGTCGTCGCGGCGGCGCACGTGCAGGTACGCCGTCGCCTCGCGCTCGACCAGCCGGCGCCCCGCGTGGACGTCCAGGTGACGGGCCCGGGGGAGCGGGCGAGCGTGCACGCGATCGAGGTCCGCTCGGCGACGCCCTCGCTCACCCCGCGACCGCGGCTGCTCGAGCTCGGGCCCCGACGGCTGCGGGCCGCGCTGCTGCTGCCGAGCCCCGAGACGGATCCGGGTGGGCAGCTGCCGGTCGTGCTCGACCCCTACGGGGGGCCGCACGCCCAACGCGTGCTGCATGCGCCCGGTGGCTATCTGACCTCGCAGTGGCTGGCCGACGCCGGCTTCGCGGTGCTGGTCGTCGACGGACGGGGCTCGCCGGGCCGCGGGCCGGTGTGGGAGCGGGAGGTCCACCGTGACCTGGCGACGCCGGTGCTGGACGACCAGGTCGACGGGCTGATGGCCGCCGGCGAGGTCGAGCCCCGGCTCGACCTCGAGCGCGTGGCCCTGCGGGGATGGTCCTTCGGGGGCTACCTCGCGGCGATGGCGGTCCTGCGCCGCCCGGAGGTGTTCCGCGCGGCGGTGGCCGGCGCACCGGTCACCGACTGGTGCCTGTACGACACCCACTACACGGAGCGCTACCTGGGCCATCCTGACGAGGAGCCCGAGGCCTACCGTGTCTCGAGCCTGGTCGACGCCGACGGCGAGCTGCTCGGCGCCGTCGCGCCGCCGCCGGGCCGCGACCCGCAACTGCTGCTGATCCACGGCCTCGCCGACGACAACGTGGTCGCCGCGCACGCGCTGCGGCTGTCCTCGGCGCTGCTGGCCGCCGGACGCCCCCACCGCTTCCTGCCGCTGTCCGGCGTGACCCACATGACGCCCCAGGAGGTGGTCGCCGAGAACCTGCTCACGTGTCAGGTCGCGTTCCTGCGGGAGACGCTCGGCGAGTGACGGGCGCGGGCGTCAGCCGCCGTCGGCGTCCTCGTCGTCGCGGCCCAGGAACCAGACGATCGCCAGGACGGCGCCGGCGAGGATGAGCACCCGCAGCATCGGGTGGATCGGCACGATCGCGGCGAGCAGCAGCGCGGCCACCAGGATCGCGACCGGTCGGGTGAAGCGCGTCATCCGCTGCGAGGCCAGGGACTCGTCGCGTGGACGCTGGCGTTCGCCGGTGCCCTGGCGTGCGGCGCCACGCGGGCGGCGACGGCCGCCCTGGGGCTGTGCGGGGCGCGCGGCTCGGGCGATGCGGTCCATGTTCGCCACGAGGGTGGCGTGCGCCTGATCGGAGTCGTCGTCCTCGACCGTGACCTCGACCCCCTCGCGGGTGCGCCGTGCCTGGGGCGTGATGCCCGCCTGCTGGAGCACCTCGACCAGGACGGTCGCCTGCTCCGGCGGCCAGGTCCCAAGGTCTTCGGCCAACGGTCGCCCCTCCGATCGGGCAGGTGGCCGGGACTCGACGTCCCGGCGGGTGGGCCCTAGGCTATCTACTGGAGAGGCAGGCCCGGGTGCAGCCCGCGGTGACCTGCTCGGGAGCCCACCTGAAGGAGCCCCAGTGCCGGGCATGCAGGACGCGCCGCGTCTGTACCGCACGCTCAAACGGGTGCTGCCGCCGGTGGCCAACCCGTACTTCCACGTCGACGCGCAGGGGCTGGACAACATCCCCCGGTCCGAGCCGGCGGTACTGGCGTGCAACCACCTGTCGTTCATCGACTCGATCCTGCTGCCGCTCAACGTTCCGCGCCCCGTGTACTTCCTGGGCAAGGCCGACTACTGGGATTCGTGGCGCACCCGCTGGTTCTTCCAGGGCACCGGCGTCGTGCCGATCCATCGCGGCGGGGGCGCCCAGAGCGAGAACAGCCTCAAGACCGGGGTGGAGATCCTGCGCAGCGGGGAGCTGCTCGGGATCTACCCGGAGGGCACGCGCAGCCCCGACGGGCGGCTGTACCGAGGCAAGACCGGGCCCGCCCGCATCGCGCTCGAGGCCGACGTGCCGATCGTGCCCTGTGCGGTGATCGGCACCAACGAGGCGATGCCCACGGGCACCTACCGGCCGCGACGGGCCCAGGTGACCGTGCGCTACGGCGAGCCGCTCGACCTCTCCCGCTACCGCGAGGAGCGCAGCGACCCCTTCGTGCTGCGGTCGGCCACCGACGAGCTCATGTACGAGATCATGATGCTCTCCGGCCAGGAGTACGTCGACGAGTACGCGTCCAAGGTCAAGAGCGGCGACGTCTCCGTCGACGACCTCGGCCAGCCGCCGCAGCCGGTCGAGGACCACGAGCCCGGGGACGGCGAGGGCCGACGCGCCGGCTGACCGGCTCGGCGCTCAGGCGTCCGGCGTGCCCGGCTCGAGCTCGAGCGCGGCCGAGTTGATGCAGTAGCGCAGGCCCGTGGGCTGGTCCGGTGCGTCGTCGAACACGTGGCCCAGGTGGCCCCCGCATCCGGAGCAGACCACTTCGACGCGGCGCATGCCCAGCGAGGTGTCCTCGTGGAACTCGACGCGCTGCTCGTCGGCGGGCTCGTAGAAGCTCGGCCAGCCGCAATGCGCGTCGAACTTCGTTGTCGAGGTGAACAGCGCCTGCCCGCAGCCGGCGCAGCGGTAGACCCCGTCGTCGGTGGTGTCCCAGTACGCCCCGGTGAAGGGCCGCTCGGTGCCCTGCTGGCGCAGGACCCGGAACTGCTCGGGGGTCAGGCGCTCGCGCCACTGGTCGTCGGTGAGCGTGCGGAACTGGTCGTGGTCGGCGGACGCTGACAAGAGCAGACCTCCTCGTCGCCGCCACGACGGTAGCCGTCGACGGCGCCACCGGCAGGCGGCGGCCCCACCGCCCGGTGCGGGCCCCGGCCGTCCGCCGGTCGGTCGCCTCACCCCTCCGGCGACGACAGGGGTGGCAGCGACAGCGGGTCCACGACGGCCAGCCGGCCCGGCTCCAGGCGATCCGCGGCGGGGGGTGCCAGCGTGACCAGGTGGCCGAGCAGCAGACAGCGCCCCAGCTGGGCCTGCAGCTGCGTGCGATCCTGCGCCGCCTCCGCCTCGAGCGGGGCAGGCGCCTCCAGCAGCACAGCCAGTGCCGAGGTGATGTCCCACTCGTCGGCATCGACGTCCACGGCGTCGTGCTCCTGCCACTGCCAGCAGTCGCCGTCGTGGGCCAGCGGCAGCACCCGCGCGCGCAGTCGGGTCGGTCCCTGGCCCAGCGCGTCGGCCGTGGCGAGCACCAGCAGCGCGGTCGGCGTGCCCGATGCGGTGAGCGCCGACGGAGCCTCGTCGGGGACATCCCGGGCCACGCCGGGCAGCGTCAGCGCGATCCGCCGTGCGCCCAGTGGCAGCAGCAGCGCCAGCACCTCGACCAGTGCCTGGAGCACCCCGTCCGGCTCGAAGGGCCGCAGCCTGACGATGGCCACCGGCTCCTGCTCGTCGAAGGCCACCAGCAGGGGCTCCGGTGCGTATCCCTCGTCCAGGGCCAGCGTCGCCTCCACCTGCAGGTCGAGCTCGACCTCGTCCCAGCGCTCGAACATCCGTGGGTCTCCTCGTCGTCGACCCACAGCATGCGCCGTCCGCGCGACGAGGCGCCGGTGGACCCGCCCCGGGCTGTGGACGGCCCGCCGTCGACGCCGGAGCTCAGGCCCCGTCGATCACGGTGGCCCAGCCGCGCGCACGGCCGACCGCCTCGTGCCATACCGCGAGCAGCCGCTCGCGCTGCCCGGCCTCCATGGCGGGCTCGAAGCGGTGCTCGAGCCGCCACACGTGCTCCAGGTCGTCCGTAGACGACCACACGCCGGCGCCGATGCCGGCGAGCATCGCGGCACCGAGCACCGTGGTCTCGGCCATCTGCGGACGCAGTACCTCGACGCCGAGCACGTCCGCCTGGAACTGGCACAGCAGGTCGTTGACCGCGGCGCCGCCGTCCACCCGCAACTGCTCGAGCGCCCGCCCCGAGTCGCGCTCCATCAGCCGCGCGACGTCGACGGTCTGGTAGGCCATCGCCTCCAGGGCTGCGCGGGCCAGGTGGCTGCGGCCCGAGCCGCGGGTGAGCCCGACCAGGGCCGCCCGCGCGTAGGGGTCCCAGTGGGGCGCGCCCAGGCCGGTGAAGGCCGGCACGAGCACCACGCCCTCGTTGCCGTCTTCCAGCGCGGCCGCGAGCTGCTCGGTCTCCGCGGCGTCGGCGATGATCCCCAGCTCGTCGCGCAGCCACTGGACGCTGGCGCCCGTGACGAAGATCGCGCCCTCGAGGCAGTAGGTGGGCTGACCGTCGAGCTGCCAGGCCACCGACGTCAGCAGCCCGTGCCCGGAGACCGGCGCGTCGGTGCCGGTGTTGAGCAGCAGGAAGGACCCGGTGCCGTAGGTGTTCTTCGACATGCCCGGCGACCAGCAGCCCTGACCGAACAGCGCCGCCTGCTGATCGCCGGCGATCCCGGTGATCGGCGCGTCGATGCCCAGGAACGCCTCCGGGTCGGTACGCCCGAACGCGCCCGCGCTGTCACGCACCTCGGGCAGCAGGCCCGTCGGCACGCCCAGCAGCTCGGCCATCTCGTCGCTCCAGACGCCCGCGCGCAGGTCGTAGAGCATCGTGCGGCTCGCGTTGGACGGCTCGGTCACGTGCTCGCGACCGGAGGTCATGCACGCAACCAGCCAGGTGTCGATCGTGCCCAGGGCCAGCTCGCCGCGGTCGGCAGCCGCCCGGGCGCCGGCCACCTCGTCCAGCAGCCATGCGGCCTTGGTTCCCGAGAAGTAGGCGTCGACGACCAGGCCGGTGACCTCGCGGATGCGCTCGGCGTGGCCCTGCTCGGTGAGCTCGTCGCAGCGGGGGGCGGTACGCCGGTCCTGCCAGACGATCGCGGTGTGGACGGGCTCGAGGCTGCGCCGGTCCCACAGCACCGTGGTCTCGCGCTGGTTGGTGATGCCCACCGCCGTGACGTCGCCGGCCGCGACCTGTGCAGCTTCGAGCGCGTCCCGACAGGCCTGCTGGGTGGCCGCGAAGATCTCGGTGGCGTCGTGCTCGACCCAGCCGGGCCGGGGATAGTGCTGCTCGAAGGCCCGGTAGCCCGAGGCGAGCACGCCGCCCTGCTCGTCGATCACGAACCCCCGCACGCCGGTGGTCCCGGCGTCGATGCTCAGGATCCGCGCGGTCATGGCTGGCCTTTCGCTGGGCGCAGCGGAGCGTAGTCAGCCTCGCCGTCCGCTCGACGGCGGGGTCCGCGTAGTAGCGTCGCGTCACGCTCCCACATCCTCCACCGAGACAGGACGGTCGAGACGATGGCCACACGCTTCGGCATCCTCACCGGGGGCGGGGACTGTCCCGGGCTCAACGCCGCCATCCGGGCGCTGGTGCGCCGGGCGGACCAGGACAACGTCACCACGTTCGGCTTCCGCAACGGCTGGCAGGGCGTGCTCGACCTCGAGGCCGAGCAGCTGACCACCGCCTCGACGCGCGGCCTGCTCCACCGCGGCGGGACGGTGCTCGGCACCTCCCGGGTCGACCCCTACCGGGAGCGCAACGGCGTCCGGCGGATCCACGAAGCGCTCGAGATCCACCGCCTCGACGGGTTCGTCGTCATCGGCGGGGAGGGCACGCTGTCCGCCGCCGCGCGTCTCCACGCCGACGAGGGGATCCCGGTGGTCGGCATCCCCAAGACCATCGACAACGACGTCGCGAACACCGAATTGACCATCGGCTTCCTCACGGCGGTCGCCACCGCCACCGAGGCCGTCGACCGGCTGCACTCCACCGCCGAGTCGCACAACCGGGTGATGGTGCTCGAGGTGATGGGACGCCACGCCGGCTGGATCGCGACCTTCGCGGGGATGGCCGGCGGGGCAGACGCCATCCTCATCCCCGAGGTGCCCTTCGACATCGAGGCCGTGGGCCGCCACCTCAAGCACCGCGCCGGCGTCGGCCGCGACTTCTCGATCGTGGTGGTGGCCGAGGGCGCCGAGCCCGTGCCCGACACCATGGCGATGCCGGTCCATCCCACCGACGAGTTCGGCCGGCCGGTGCTCGGCGGGATCGGCCACACGATCGCCCGCGAGATCGAGCGTCGCACCGGCTTCCCTGCCCGGGTCACCCAGCTCGGCCACGTCCAGCGCGGGGGCTCCCCGGTGCCGATGGACCGCACCATCGCGACACGGATGGGGGTGGCCGCCGCCGAGCTCGCCGTCGCCGATGAGTGGGGCAAGATGACCGCCTACCAGAGCTCGCTGGTGATACCGGTCGATCTCGAGGAGGTCGCCGGGCAGCACAAGGGCGTGCCCGAGAGCCTGTTCCGTGTCGCGGAGGTGTTCTTCGGATGAGCACCTCCGCCGCACAGCGCGAGGCGCTGCGAGAGCTGGCCGTGCGGGTCGCCGAAGAGGCGGGCGGGCTGCTGCAGGGCTACGCCGACCGCCTCGGCGAGCTCGTGGTCGACACCAAGACCTCGGCCACCGACCCCGTCTCGCAGGCCGACCGCGAGGCCGAGCTGCTGATCGCCCGCCAGCTGGCCGCCGCCCGTCCCGACGACGGGCTGCTCGCCGAGGAGGACCAGGCGTCCAAGCGCGGCACCAGCGGCCTGCGCTGGGTCGTCGACCCGCTCGACGGCACCGTCAACTTCCTCTACGGGCTGCCGGCCTGGTGCGTGTCGGTCGCGGTCGAGGACGAGCACGGCCCGCTGGCCGGCGCCGTCCACCACCCCGCAGCCGGTGAGACCTTCCACGCCGCGCGCGACGAGGGCGCTGCCTGTGGGAGAGCCGAGCTGCGGGTCACCGACACCGACGGGCTCGCCCACACGCTGCTGGCGAGCGGGTTCGCCTACGACGCGGACGTGCGCGGGGATCAGGCCGACGACATGGCCGCCCTGCTGCGCGAGGTGCGGGACCTGCGCCGATGCGGGGCCGCCGCGCTCGACCTCGCCTGGACGGCGGCCGGGCGCATCGACGCCTACCTCGAGTTCGGGCTGCAGCCCTGGGACTGGGCGGCCGGCCGACTGCTGGTCACCGAAGCCGGCGGCATGGTCAGCGAGCACGAGCGGCAGCTCGGCGGCCGGTCGCTGACGGGCGTGGTCGCCGGTGGGCGCGCCGCCCACGACCACCTCGTGGCCTGGCTCGGTCGGTGAGGTCGCCGAGCGCGACTGTCCCTTCGGCCGAGCCGAGGGCCGCTGGTGCGGTCGCGAGCAGGGAGACTGGTCGGGACACGACAGGGGAGGCGCATCCGTGCCGCGCGGGGTGATCCGGGAGGTGCTCGGCGCCTCCTGGTCGGTGGCGACGCTGCCGGTGCGGGTTGCCTCGGAGCTCGTGCCCGATGGGCGGACCTTCGACCTGCCCGACCTGGTCGACGACGGGATGGAGCTCGTCGGCGAGGGGGTCGAGGCGGTCGGCGACACCGTCGAGACAGTGGTCGAGGAGGGCGTCGAGCTGCTCGGCGACTCGCTCGGGCTGCATCGGCGGGTGTGGGAGGATGAGGAGGGCGATCACGCCCAGATCGAGGTCCACGGCATCGAGGACCCCGAGGCGGACACGCTGCGGCGTCGTCTCGCCCAGCGCCTGCGCGCCCTCGAGCAGGTCCGGTGGGCCGAGGTCAACGCCATCACCGGCAAGGTCGCGGTGGCCTTCGAGGGCGGCGCGCCGACGCTGTCGTCGGTCGTGGAGCTGATCGAGGGCATCGAGGAGGCCTACGGGGCCACCCGCCCGGCACGCGCGCGCCCCGGCTGGGACACCGATGAGCGCGCCGAGCACCCGGCCGACGACGAGCCGGTGCACCGCACGATCGCGCTCATCGCGGGTGACGCGCTGAGCCTGGGCTGGAGCGTGGTGGGCCGCGCGGCCCGCCTGGCCCGGCTGCCCGTGGAGTACGTCGGCCTGGTCTCGATGCTCGATGGCCACCCGGCGCTGCGCGGTCGGGTCGAGCAGGTGCTCGGCCGTCGGGCCACGCGGCTGCTGCTGCCGCTCTCCGGCGCGCTGGCGGCCGGGATCTCCCAGGGACCACTCGGCGTCCTGGTCGACCTCGGCCATCAGGGACTCGTGCTCGGCGAGCTGCGTGCCCGCCGCTGGGTGTGGCAGCAGCGCGAGCCCGAGTTCTACGCCGTGCACAGCGACGAGCCGATCGAGCCGCCGGACCTGCCGCCGCGCCCTCAGCCGCTGGCGGACGGTCCCGTGGAGCACATGGCGGGGCGGCTGGGCACCGCGGGCCTCGCCGGCTTCCTCGGCACGCTGGCCGCCACCCGCGACCCGCGACGCGCGACCGACGCGCTGCTGGCGAGCAACCCCAAGGCGGCCCGGCTCGGCCGGGAGGGCTTCGCCGCCTACCTGGGTCGCACGCTCGCCTACCGCGGCATCGTGCCGCTGGACGGCTCCGCGCTACGGCGCCTGGACCGCATCGACACGGTGGTGCTCGACGCCGACGTGCTGCTCGTCGACCGCTGGCTGGTCACCGACGTCGTCGCCCCCGACGGGGCCGAGGCCGAGGACGACGCGCACGCCGCGGCCGAGCGCCTGCTCGACCCGGACGAGCCCGAGCGCGCCCGTGGTGACGGCACCTGGCGGCTGACCGCGTTCGCCGAGGCCCGGGGCGAGCTCCCGCGCGGGGCCAAGACCCGTGCTCGCGAGATCCGCCGCGCCGGCGGGTGGCCCCTGGCGCTCCATCGCCGCGACGAGGTGGTGGCCATCGCCCACGTGCGTCGTCGCCTGGACCCCGGGCTGGACGCGGTCCTCGATGCCGTCCGTGACTGCGGTCACCGGCTGGTGGTCGCCGAGCGGCGGCCCGGTCTCGCCGAGCGGGTGCGCGCCGACCTCGCCATGACCGGCGGTGGGCCGCTGGGCGACGAGGTCCGTGAGCTGCAGGCCCAGGGCGCGGGCGTGCTGGTGGTCG
>SKLC01000070.1 GCA_007123425.1 Nitriliruptoraceae bacterium | reverse complement strand
GGATGGAGAAGTCCTGGCCCATGCGCACCAGGGCGTCGTAGATCGCCGAGTCGCCGTGGGGGTGGTACTTCTTCATCACGTCGCCGACGGCCGAGGCGCACTTGCGGTAGGGCCGGTCGGGTCGCAGGCCCGTCTCGTCCATCGAGAACAGGATCCGGCGGTGGACGGGCTTGAGCCCGTCGCGCACATCGGGCAGGGCGCGGCCCACGATCACGCTCATGGCGTAGTCGAGGTACGAGGCCCGCATCTCGTCCTCGATCACCACCGGCTCGACGCGGGCAGCGAGCACGCCACCGGTCTCGTCGAGCGGGGTGCCGGACTCATCCCGGGGCACGGGATCGCCGGGCATCGGGTCGGGGCTGCCGGGCGTCGCGCCGGACGGGCCGGTGGGCTCCTCGGGGGTCTCGTCGGCCACGGCTGGTGTCCTCGGTCGTCGTGTGTCTCTGAGGTGTCAGTGGGTGTCGGGGATGGCCCTGGTCGGGGGAGGGGGCCCGCTCCAGCGCCCGCCGGCGCGGATGCCGGGGGGCGGGAGGTCAGCGCTCGTCGTCCTCGTCGTGCTCGGCGGCCTGGGTCTCGTGCGCCGGATCGGCGGGGTCGGCGGGCCCCCCGTCGGGCCGGTCGGGGGGCCCGGGGAAGCTGGGCGAGGGCGGGGTGGGCTCGTGGAAGGTCTCGGCGCGGCGTGAGGCCAACCACAGCAGCAGCCCCGCGGCCGCGCCCAGCACCAGCCCGGACACCAGAGGCCCGGTGACCCCGAAGCCCAGGAAGATGCCGAATCCGGCCACCGACGCGAAGGCGATCAGGCCGGCCAGCAGCGCCGCGCTCACGGTGCGGTCCATCAGCGGCCTCCGGGCTCGTCGCGGTCGGTGTCGGGACCCTGCGCCCGGGCGTCCTCGGCCCGCGCCTGCTGCCGCCGCGCGCGAGCGCGCCGTGAGGCCACCACCAGCACGATCAGCAGCCCGGGGAGCCCGGCGGCGATGACCACCAGGCCCAGCGAGCCGAGCCCGCGCAGATCGCCCAGCAGCTCCGGGGCGAGCAGGACGATCAGCACGCCCAGCAGGGCGATGCCGCCCAGCAGCCACCAGACCGCCCGGGTCTCGGGCGCCCGGGAACGGGGGAGATCGGAGCCCTCGCCCACCTAGACGTCCAGGGTCGCGTACTTGGCGTTGGACTGGATGAAGTCGCGCCGTGACTCGACGTCGTCGCCCATCAGGATCGAGAACATCTCGTCGGCGACGGCCGCGTCCTCCATCGTCACCAGCTTCAGGGTCCGCCGCTCGGGGTCCATCGTGGTCTCCCACAGCTGGTCGGGGTCCATCTCGCCCAGACCCTTGAAGCGCTGCACCTCGATCTTCTTCTCCTGCGGCATCTGCGCGACGATCGCGTCGCGCTCCGCGTCGGAGAAGGCGTAGTGCAGCTCCTTCTTCCGGGTGGGGTGGAAGACCAGGTACAGCGGCGGCTGGGCCAGGTAGACGTAGCCCGCCTCGATCAGCGGCTTCATGTGCCGGAACAGGAAGGTCAGCAGCAGGGTGCGGATGTGGGCGCCGTCGACGTCGGCGTCGGCCATCAGCACCAGCTTGTGGTAGCGCGCCTGGGAGACGTCGAAATCGTCGGCGAACCCGGTGCCCATGGCGGTGATCAGCGCCTGCACCTCGTTGTTGGCCAGGATCTTGGGCAGCCGGGCCTTCTCGACGTTGATGATCTTGCCCCGGATGGGCAGGATCGCCTGGGTGCGGCGGTCGCGAGCCATCTTGGCCGAGCCGCCCGCGGAGTCGCCCTCGACGATGTAGAGCTCCGACTCGCTGGGATCGCGCGACTGGCAGTCGGCGAGCTTGCCGGGCAGCGAGGTCGACTCCAGCAGCGACTTGCGCCGGGTGAGGTCGCGGGCCTTGCGGGCGGCGATGCGGGCCTGGGCCTCGCTCTCCGCCTTCTGCACGATGAGCTTGCCCTCGCTGGGGTGCTCCTCGAGCCACTCGGCCACGCGCGCATAGGTGGTGGTCTGGGAGAAGGACTTGACCTCGGTGTTGCCGAGCTTGGTCTTGGTCTGGCCCTCGAACTGCGGGTCGCCGACCTTGACGGAGACGATCGCGATCAGCCCGCTGCGCAGGTCGTCGCCGGTGAGGGAGTCGACCTCCTTGGAGCGCAGCAGCCCCTTGTCCTTGGCCCAGCGGTTGACCGCCGAGGTGATCGCGGTGCGGAAGCCCTCCTCGTGGGTGCCGCCCTCGTGGGTGTTGATGGTGTTCGCGAAGGACAGGATCGAGTCGTTGAAGTCGTTGATCCACTGACAGGCGACCTCGATCGACTGCGCCCCCTGGGGCCCGATCTCCTCGGCCTCGAAGTGGATGGTGGGGTGCAGCCCGTCCTTGGCCTTGGTGGTGCGGATGTGGTCGACGAAGTCGCGCAGCCCGCCGGGTGCGTGGAAGTCCCACCTGCGCGGGGTGTCCGCGTCGTCGGTCTCGTCGGGCTCGCGCTCGTCGGTCAGGCTGATCTTGAGGCCCGCGGTGAGGAAGGAGGTGTCGCGCAGCCGCCGGATGATCGTGTCGACGCTGAACTCGAGGTCCTCGAAGATCTCGCTGTCGGGCCAGAACGTGATGGTGGTCCCGGTCCGGTCGGACTCGCCGACGAGCTTCACGTCGCCCTGCGGCAGCCCACGGGCGAACTCCTGGCGGTAGTGGCCGCCGTCGCGGTCCACCTCGGCCAGCAGACGGGACGACAGGGCGTTGACGACCGAGATGCCCACGCCGTGCAGCCCCCCGGAAACCGCGTAGGCCTGGCTGTCGAACTTGCCGCCCGCGTGCAGCACGGTGAGCACCACCTCGAGCGCGGAGCGGCCCTCCTTCTCATGGAGGTCGACGGGGATGCCCGAGCCGTCGTCGGAGATCCGCACGCCGCCGTCGGCCAGCAGCACCACCTCGATGTGCGAGCACCGGCCGGCCAGGGCCTCGTCCACCGAGTTGTCCACGACCTCCCAGACGAGGTGGTGCAGGCCCCGGGACCCGGTCGAGCCGATGTACATGCCGGGGCGTCGGCGAACTGCCTCGAGACCCTCCAGGACGGTGATGTTGCGAGCGCTGTAGTCGCTGCCGGTGGCAGGTTCGGGCGCAGCAGCCAACTTGGGGAGCCTCTCGTGTGGGCGGACCGGACGGACCGGGGGACGGTCGGGCAGCCCGCGTCGGATCGGGTGCCGCGTCCAAGCACCAATTCTACCAGGTCGCCGTCCGCGATCGGCGCACTCAGACGCCTCCTGTGGATTCCGACCCCGGTGCACGTACCCCACCCGCGGAACGGGCCCGCAGGCGCCCGGAGCGCGAATGAGAGGCTCGTCGCGGCCGGGGCCAGGTGGGGCACCGGACGCGATCCGTATCACGCGTACCCTGCCACCCGCGCGCCACCACGACGAAGGGACGCGGCAGTGGTCAACGTCATCCGAGGGGTCGGCGTCGTGCTCCTGGTGCTGGGCATCGCGGCCTACGCCGCCACCGGCGCAGCCAGCATCACCGCGCTCGCACCGGCCGTGCCGGGCCTGGTGCTGCTGGTGCTGGGCCTGCTCGCGGGCAGCCCCGAGCGGCGCGAGCCCATGGTGCACGCCGCCATGGTCGTCGCCGGGTTCGGGGTGCTGGCCAGCCTCATGCCGCTGATGGAGCTGCCGGCGCTGCTGACCGGGGGCGACGTGGAGCGCCCCGCGGCGGTGCTCGCCTCGGCGGGCATGGTGGTGCTGTGCCTGGTGGTGCTGGTGGCCGGCGTCCGGTTCGTCTCGGCCCGGCGCCGGGAGTCCTGAGTGGATCTGCTCGAGGGGCTGGCGACCACCCGCGCGATCCGTCGCTACCGCGACGAGCCGGTGCCCGACGAGGTGCTGCGCGACATCCTGTTCGCCGCCACCCGGGCGCCCAGCGGCTCCAACCGGCAGCCCTTCCGCTTCGTGGTCCTGCGCGACGGGCCCGCCGCGGCGCAGGCCAAGCGGCTGCTGGCCGGCGCGGCGAGGACCCTGTGGGAGGACAAGCGCCGGCGCGACGGCTACGACACCGGCTCCGGGGTCGAGCGCGACAGCCCCAAGGCCCGCATGGTCGCGACCATGCAGCACTACGTGGACCACCTCCACGCCGTCCCGGTGCTGATCCTGCCCTGCCTGGTGCGCTACCGGGAGCCCACCCCCACGGAGGGCGCCTCGATCTACCCGGCGTGCCAGAACCTGCTGCTGGCCGCTCGCGCGCTGGGCTACGGCGGGGTGCTGACCGGCTGGCACCGGCCGGTCGAGGACGAGCTCAAGCAGCTGCTGGCCATCCCGCAGGACGTGTTCATCGCCGGCGCGCTCACCCTGGGCCGACCCGCGGGATCCCACGGCCCGGTCCGCCGGCGCCCGCTGGGGGAGCTGGTGTACGAGGGCGGCTGGGAGCAGCCCGCGCCGTGGGCCGTCGACCCGCCCGGCACCCGCCACACCGGCGCGGGCCCGCCCCGCGTCGGCTGACCCCACGCCGGGCGGACCCTGGACTCACGCGCCGGCGTCGCGCTCGTGGGGATAGCGCGCGCCGACCTGGTGACGGATGCGGTCGAGCCAGGCCATCACCGTGCAGGTGAGCTCCAGCGGCATCCGCGAGCTCTCCGTCGCGCCCCGCTCGAGGCAGGCGTGCACCTCGGCGACCTCGAGCCGGTAGCGCAGGGACGCGTCGGGCACCTCGAGCTCCTCGACCACCCGGCCCCGCTGCCGCCGGGTGATCCGGGCGCTGTGGTGGAAGGGGCTCTCGAGGCGCAGGCTGCCCTCGGTGCCCCCGACCGTGGCCTCCCAGCCGCTGTCTGCCTCCAGCGTCGACGACCACGCCGAGGTGCCCTCCGTGTGGTGCATCGCCACGCTGGCCTGGGTGTCGACCCCTCCCGAGTCGAGTCGGGCCGCTGCGGCCACCGACGTCGGCTCGCCGAGGAACGAGATCGCCAGGGTCAGCGGGTAGACGCCGAGGTCGAGCAGGCTGCCCCCGCCGAGGTCTGCGCCGAAGAGCCGGCCGGACGGGTCAGCGGAGGCGGCGAAACCCAGATCGGCGGTGACCAGCCGCGGCACGCCGATCTCACCGCGGTCGATCCGGCGCTCCATCTCGAGGAAGGCCGGCTGGAAGCGCATCCACATGGCCTCCATCAGGAACACGTCCCGGGTCCGAGCCATCTCGACCACCTCCCGGGCCTGGGGCAGGTCGAGGGTGAAGGGCTTCTCGACCAGCACGGGGACCCCGGCAGCGAGGCAGGCGAGCGCGTCGCCGTGATGGCGGTCGTTGGTCGTCGCGACGTACACCGCGTCGAGGTCCTGCGTCTCGAGCAGGTCGTGGTGCCGGTCGTGGGAGCGGGTGACCTCGTGGTCGGCGGCGAACTGCTCGGCCCGGGCGCGCTCCGAGGAGGAGACCGCCACCACCTCGCCGCCCTCGTCGCGGATCGCCGCGCACAGGGCACGGGCCATCCGCCCGGTGCCCATGATGCCCCAGCGCGTCGCCATGCCCGCAACCTAGCGACGAGGTGGCACAGTTCCTCCGACGACCGGGAGACCCACCACATGGACACCGAGGGACTGCGCCCCGCGACTTGGGCGATCACCGCCGGCCGGCCCGACGGGCACGGCGCCCCGCTCAACACGCCGATGACCCCGGCCTCGACCTACCTCCACGGCGGGCAGCGCCTGTACGCCCGCAACGAGGGCGCCGAGGCCTGGACTGCGTTCGAGGAGCTGATGGGTGGTCTCGAGGGCGGCCAGGCGGTCTGCTTCGCCTCGGGGATGGCAGCCGTCGCCGCGGTGGCGGGCCAGTTGCGTGACGGCGCGCATGTCGTGCTCGGCGACGACTGCTACCAGGGCACCACCCAGCTGTTCGAGGCGGGTACGCACGTGCACGGGTGGCGGCTCGAGCGCCTGCCGGTGGACGACCCGGCGTGGCTCGAGCGCGGTGACGCCGACCTGTTGTGGGTCGAGTCGCCCTCCAACCCGCTGCTGGAGGTGGCCGACGTCGCCGGGATCTGCGGCGCGCCCCGCCGCGAGGGTGCGTTGGTGGTCGTGGACAACACCTTCGCCACGCCCCTGCTGCAACGGCCCCTGGCGCTGGGCGCCGACATCGTCGTGCACTCCGCGACCAAGCTGATCGGGGGGCACTCGGACCTGCTGCTCGGCGTGGCGGTCGCGGGCGAGGACGAGCAGGTCGAACGCCTGCGCACGGCCCGGGTCCTGGCCGGTGCGACCCCCGGGACCCTGGAGTGCTTCCTCGCGCTGCGGGGCGCCCGGACGCTGCCGCTGCGTCTGCGTGAGGGCCAGGACAGCGCCGCCGAGCTCGCCCGGCGCCTGGCCGACCATCCGGCGGTGGGGCGGGTGCGCTATCCCGGGTTCGGGGTGGTCGTCAGCTTCGAGCTGGCTGACGCCGCGACCGCCGACCGGGCCTGCGAGGCGACCCGGGTCGTGCGCCACGCCACCAGCCTCGGCGGCGTCGAGACGACCGTGGAGCGCCGAAACGCCATGGCGGGCCAGGAGCACGTCCCGGCGGGGCTGCTTCGCATGAGCGTGGGCTGCGAGCACGTCGAGGACCTGTGGGACGACCTCGAGACGTCGCTGGACGGGAGCTGACCGGCGGCGTCATCCGTGAGGGGTGGGCTCCGCGGTGACCGACGTGAGGAACTCGCGGACCGCACCGGCCAACGCATCGGGCGCGAAGGCGTTGGCCATGTGCCGCTGCCCCGGGATCGTGACCCGACGCACGTCCGGCAACGCCGCCTCCACCTCGTCGAGCCCGTCCAGGAACTGCGGCGAGTCGGTCAGGCCGCCGACCAGCAGCAGCACGGGGACCTCGATGCGGGCGGCCACGGCCGCGTCGACGTCGAGCGTCCGCAGGGCCGCCGCCTCCCGCGGGGCGAACGGGACCGCATCGACCATCCGTGCCCACACCTCCGGCAGGCTGCGGACCATCGCCCGCTCGTCGGGCGTCGCCGCGATCTCGGCGAGGAAGTGCTCCGGGGCCCCGGCACCCTCCCGTCGAACGGCGATGTTCGTACCGTCGCTCGAGGTGACCGTCTCCATGGCTCGCTCCCAGCTCCTGGCGCGTGCACCGGCCCCGACATCTCGCCGGCTGCGTGCGGACACATCGTCCCCCCGGAGGGCGCTATGCGCCCTCGAGCTCGTCGACCGTCTTCGGCCAGTCGTCCTTGAGCAGCCGGGAGAGGCTGCGGTCGGCCAGCAGCCTGCCACCGGTCTGGCACGTGGGGCAGTAGTTGGTCTCGTTGTCGGCGTAGCGGATGCGCTGCACCTCGGTGCCGCAGGCCGGGCAAGGCTCGCCGTAGCGACCGTGCACGGCGAAGCCCTCGCGGAAGGCGGTGACCTTCTCGGGGAAGCTGTCGCCGGTCTGCGCGCGCAGCCGTCCGACCCAGTCGGCGAGCACCCGCTGCGTGGCTGCGTGCAGGCGGGCGACCTCGTCGTCGTCGAGCTGGTCCGTGCGGCGCACCGGCGACAGCCCGGCGGCGTGCAGGATCTCGTCGCTGAAGGCGTTGCCGATGCCGGAGAAGCGGCGCGGGTCGGTCAGGGCGCGCTTGAGCGTGCGCCGCTCCCGCTGCAGCTCGCCCCGGAAGGTGGCCAGGTCCGCCTCCAGAGGCTCCACGCCGCCGCGGTCGTGGTCAGCCAGGGCCGCCTCGCCCGCCACCACGTGCAGCGAGGCGCGCTTCTTGGACCCGGCCTCGCGCAGGAGCAGGGTCCCACCGGGTGTGGCCGGATCCCCGGGCGCCGACCAGTCGAAGGCGGCCAGGCCGACCTTGCCGGGCACCGGCGCGCTCGGCGCCGCCCACGCCAGGCGTCCCGCGACCATCAGGTGCAGCACCGCGAAGAGGTCGACCTCGCCGCCGGTGCGGGCGGGGAAGGCGAACACCAGCCGCTTGCCCAGGCGGCGCACCTCGGCGCAGGCCCGGCCGTGCAGCGCCTCGAGGGGCGGGTCGTAGCTCTTGAGCAGCGAGACGCCCCGCACCCGGGTGCCCAGCAGGGTCGCGTCCACGACCCGGTCGGCGAGCGCCGCGCGGTAGTCCTCGACGTCGGGCAGCTCCGGCACGGCGCCCTCCTGCGACGGGTCGGCGATCCCCCCGGCTGAGGGGATCGCCGACCGGCCGGTCACTGCGCGGCGAGCGTCTCCGCGATCTGCTGGACCTGCTCCATCGGCAGCTGGCCGGGGAAGCGGCCCTGGACCTGCCCGTCACGCAGCGCGACCCAGTACGGCGTGGCGGTCATCCCGTACGCGTTGGCGATGGTGCCCTCGGCGTCGTCGACGATGATCGGGTGCTCGTAGCCCTCCCGCTCGAACCAGTCCTGCGGGGGCCAGTTCGGGCGGTCGTCGGTCAGGGAGGTCGCCACCGAGGTGAGCTCGACCCCGTCGGGCAGGCCGCCCGCCTCCAGCCACTCGACCATCTCGGGCAGCTCCGCCTGGCAGGCCGGGCACCAGGAGGCCATGAACACGATCAGCTCCGCGTCGGCGTCGCCGATCGTGACCGGGTTGCCGTCGAAGTCCTCGCCCTCGACGACCGGGGCCGGGGCGTCCAGCGCCGGGTCGTCGGCCGGCTCATCGCCCGGCGGCAGGGGCTCGCCCTCGACCACCTCGGGGGAGCCGGCCACCTCGGCGACGGCGGGCGCGTCGCCGCGGCCGTCGTCGAGCCCGAAGGCGGCGAACAGCAGGAGCGCCGCCCCGAGCGCGATCCCGACGTAGAGCAGGATGCGGCGCGGGTTCGCGCTGGTGGAAGTCGTCGTGGCCACGCTACAGATCCTGTCGTCGAAGAGGTCAGCGGCGCGCGGTCGGACGCGCCGCGAGGCTGAGCACGATGATGGCGGCGAACCCGGCCAGCGCCATCGCCGGCAGGGTGAAGACGCCGAACTCCTCGACCCAGCGCACCGCACAGGGTGCCTCGGGGTCGCACGGGCCGCCAAGCGCGGGGTTGCGCTCGATCACCAGATGCCAGATCGAGATGGCGCTGCCGATCGCCGCGATGGGCACCGCCGTGCGCCACACCTGGGCGTCGCGGCGCCAGGCCGCCACCCCGAGCACCACCACCAGCGGGTACATCGCGATGCGCTGATACCAGCACAGGATGCACGGCGGGTAGCCGGCGACCTCGGACATCCACAGCGAGCCGAGGGTGGCCACGGTCGCCACTGCGGTGGCCACGGGCAGGGCGATCTCGTCGCGCAGCCACGAGGGCACGCGCCCCCGCACCAGCAGCACCAGTGTCGCGACCGCGATCACGATCGCGACGATGGTGAGCAGCCCGGCGAGCCGGTCGACGACATCGATCACCGCGCACCCCTGCTCGTCGGGTTCGGGCACGGCTGCCGGCTCGCCGCGCCACGGGCGTCACCGCGCCGGCGGCACCATCCCACTCGCCGGCGGCCGGAGCTTCGAGACGCCGAGGGTACGGCACCGAGCACGCCGTGAGCGCCGAGGACGAGGGTCACCGCTCCGGATGCTCCCGGCCCTCCAGTGGGCCGACGACGAGCCGCACGTCGCGCACCGTGCCCGGGCCCAGGACGTCCTCGACCTTCGCGCGCAGCTGCGGCAGCACGTAGCGCAGCTGGGTGGCCCACACCTGGCTCTCGGTGCGCACGACCAGCGTGCCGCCCGCCAGGCGCACGGGCTCGCAGTGCTGGGCGAGGTCCTCGCCGACCATGTCGGCCCACCGGTGCCAGGCGGTGGCGGCCCGCAGCCGCTCGCTCCAGCCGCGCCGCCGGAGGAACGCGTCGACGCTGTCGCCGATCGGGGTGGGGCGGCTGATCCGGTGCACCCCGTCGGTGTCCTCGTCGGGGACCGTCCAGTCATCGTCGGACGGGGGGCCGGGGTCGTAGTCCGCCCGGTCGCGCTTGGCGCGCTGGCGGGCCTGGGCGGCCCGCTTTCGGGCGTAGACGGCCTCGTCACGATCGAGCTGGCCCGCCCGACGGGGGTCGGGGCGGGCGTCGCGCGGTCCCCGTTGCCGGCTCATGCCGCGCCCGCGTCGTCGCGGGGCACCACGGCGCTGACACCCTCGCTGATCCACACGTCCAGCCGGGTGCCGGCCAGGGGCACGTCCTCCTCGACCGCAGCGGTGACCAGCACCTGGTCGAAGCGCTCGCAGGCCGAGGCCAGCCGTTGGCGACGGGTCGTGTCGAGCTCCGCGAACACGTCGTCGAGCAGCACCACCGGCCGGTCGCCGACCTCGCCCAGGATCTCCTCGGTCGCCAGCTTGAGCGCCAGGGCCAGCGACCAGACCTCGCCGTGGCTGGCGTGGGTGCGGGCCGGCAGCGCGCCGATGGTCAGCTCCACATCGTCGCGGTGGGGGCCGGCCAGCGTCATGCCGCGGGCGAGCTCGTCCTCGGCACGGTCGGCCAGCGCGGCGGCCAGCTCCTCGGCGATGGGGCCGGGCTCGGGGATCCCGCCACCCTCGGAGCCGACGACGACGCGGCCGGTCGCCGCGCGGTAGGTGAGCTCCACGGGCTCGGGTCGGTCTGCCAGCTGACGGTAGAAGCGGTCGACGGGGCCGGCCAGCGCCCGCACCGCGGCGATGCGCGCGGCGGTGATCTGCGCGCCGTGCTCGACGAGCTGCTGGGTCCAGGCCCCCAGGGTCGCGGTGGCGGCCTCGCGGGCCGAGCCGTGCAGCGTCCGCGCCTGCTTGAGCAGCTGGTTCCGCTGGCGCAGCACCCGGTCGTACTCACCCCGTGCGGCACCGAAGGCGGGGCGGCGCTGGGCGAGCACCTCGTCGAGGAACCGGCGCCGGTCGCCCGGGTCGCCGCGCACGATCCCGACGTCCTCGGGGGCGAAGAGCACCACGCGCAGCACCCCGAGGGTGTCGGCCACCCGGCGCACGTCCTGGCCGTCGACCCGGTGGCGCCGACGGCCCCCGCCGATCTCGATCTCCAGGGTGCGCCGCCGGCCCTCGTCGGTGGTGGCCTCACAGCGGATCACGCCCAGCTCGGCGCCCGCCCGCACCAGGGCCTGGTCGCCCGCCACCCGGTGCGAGGAGCCGGTCGCGGCACGCTGGACCGCCTCGAGCAGGTTGGTCTTGCCCTGGGCGTTCTTGCCCACCAGCACGGTCACCCCGGGCGCGAGCTCCACCTCGGCGTGGGCGTAGGACCGCACGTCGATCAGCTCGAGGCGTCGCAGCCACACCGCTGGTGCCCTTTCACCTCGCCCGTCGCGCGTCGCCGTCTGCCCGTGTCCCGGCTCGGCCACCGCTGCCGCAGGGCTAGCTGACGCGCATCGGCATCAGCAGGTACGTGAGGTCGTCGACCGGGTCGTCGCCCTCCGCGTGGGGCCGCAGCACCGCGGGCTTGAGGCCGTCGCGCAGCTCGATGCGGATCCGCTCCGTGCCGGTCGCCTCCAGGCCAGCGAGCACGAACGCCGGGTTGAAGGCGATCGTGAGCCCTTCGCCGTCGATCTCGGCGGGCAGCGCCTCGGCCGCGTCGCCGACCTCCTGGCTGGTGGCCTGCAGGTCGACCGTGCCGTCCCCGAAGGTCAGCGACACCGGCGTGTTGGCCTGGCCCATCGCGACCACCGAGACGCGCTGCAGCGCCTCGACGAGCGCCGCGCGGTCGACGACCACGGAGGTCTCGAAGGCGTCGGGCAGCAGCGCGCGGTAGTTGGGGAAGCTGCCCTCGATCAGGCGGGTGGTCAGGCGTCGGTCGCCGAACAGGAACGACACCTGGCCCTCCTCGAGGGCCACGGTGATCGACCCGCCGGTCTCGGTGGCGGCCTTGGCGGCCTCCTGCAGCGCGCGCGAGGGCACCAGCGCGGTGCCCTCCACGTGCTGCTCCCACGCCAGCGAGCGCACCGCGAGGCGGTAGCTGTCGGTCGCCGCGGCCGTCAGGGTGCCCTCGCTGGCCTCGAGGTTGACGCCGGTGAGCACCGGGCGGGCCTCGTCGCTGGAGGCCGCCCGGGCCACCTGGGCGACCAGGCGCGCGAAGGCGTCTGCGCGCACGACGCCCTGCGCGGCATCCTCGCCGGGCTCGGGCAGGGCGGGGAAGTCCTCGACCGGCATGCCGCGCACGTGGAAGGTCGCGCGGCCGCAGGAGATCTCCACCCGGTCGGGCTCGCCGCTGATCTCCACGGGCGCGTCGGGGAACTTCGCCACCAGCTGCGAGAGCAGGCGACCGGGCAGCAGGACCCGGCCGGGCTCGTCGATCTGGACCGGCAGCGAGATCTCGGCAGCGACCTCGAGGTCGGTGGCACGCGCGGTGAGGCGACCCTCGTCGGCCTCGAGGAGGATCCCCGACAGGGCAGGCAGCGTCACTCGTGCCCCGACGGTGCGCGTGGCCCAGGCCACGGCGTCGGCGAACTCGGTGCGCTCGGCACGCAGCTTCACGTGGGGTTCCTCCTGTTCGTCATCCACACCGCAGATGACTGATCATGCTTGGACATCTTTATCTCGTGGTAGTCATAGGGCCTGTGGACTCCGTGGAGAACCCGCATCCTCGCAGGTCACCAGCGGTATCCGGGCGGTGGACCGACTGTGGGCGACACGGCGGCTGGTCCACAGCGAACCGAATCACATGGCTGTACCTCCACCGAGGCGCGCGGTCATCCACCTGCGGTCCACCGCTCGTCCACGGGGCTGTGGGTGGCACGAGGTCGTCACCGGCCCCGAGGGGGCGTGCATCGTCCACGGTCGCGCCGGCTGTGTCCACCACCTCGGCTCGGGTGTCCACGGCTCGTCCACGGCTCGTGCACCGGGTCGTCCACCGGTTGTCCACACGTGGGTGTGGAAAGTGTGGATGGCGACGGGGGCGACGCGTGCTCACGCGGACCGGGCGCGGGTCTTGATGCGGTTGGTCAGCTCCTGGACCTGGTCGTAGATGGAGCGACGTTCCTGCATCAGGCCGGCGATCTTGGACTTGGCGTGCATCACCGTGGTGTGGTCACGACCCCCGAAGGCCTTGCCGATGCGGGGCAGCGAGAGCTCGGTGAGCTCGCGCGTGAGATACATCGCGATCTGGCGCGCGGTGACCAGCTGGCGGCTGCGTGAGGGCGAGCAGAGGTCCTCGACGGTCAGCGAGAAGTAGTCGGCGACCTCGTCGAGGATGAGCTGGACGCCCACCTCCTGCTCGCGGTCGTCGGGGAAGAGGTCCTTGAGGACCATCTCGGCCATGTCCGAGTCCGGCGAGGCCTGCTGGAGGCTGGCGAAGGCCGAGACCCGGATGAGCGCGCCCTCGAGCTCGCGGATGTTGGAGTGGATCTTGGAGGCGATCAGCTCGAGCACCTCGGGCGAGACCCCGAGCCGGTCCGCCTCGGCCTTCTTGCGCAGGATGGCGATGCGGGTCTCGAGGTCCGGGGGCTGGACGTCGGTCATCAGCCCCCACTCGAAGCGGCTGCGCAGCCGGTCCTCGAGCTGGGCGATCTGCTTGGGGGGACGGTCGCTGGAGATGACGATCTGCTTCTCGGCGTTGTGGAGCGCGTTGAAGGTGTGGAAGAACTCCTCCTGCGTGCGCTCCTTCTGCTCGAGGAACTGGATGTCGTCGATCAGCAGCACGTCGGTCTGGCGGTAGGTGCGCTGGAACGAGGTGATGCGGTCGTCGCGGATCGCGTTGATGAACTCGTTGGTGAACTGCTCGGTGGTGATGTAGCGCACGCTCAGGCGCGGGTAGAGGTTGCGCACGTAGTGGCCGATGGCGTGCAGCAGGTGGGTCTTTCCCAGCCCCGCGCCGCCGTAGATGAACAGCGGGTTGTAGGACTTCGCCGGGGCTTCGGACACGGCGACCGCGGCCGCGTGCGCGAAGCGGTTCGAGGAGCCGATGACGAAGTCGTCGAAGGAGTACTTGGGGTTGAGCTGCGTGTCGGGCTCGACCTCCTCCGAGGGAGGCCGGCGGTGCTGCTCGGGCATCGAGACCGTGGGCCCGGCCGGTCGGCCCGGCGCCTGCAGCGGTTCGTAGCCGTCGGGGTGCGCGTGCGGCGGCATCGTGTCGTGCCGCGCGGTGGTGGCCTCCCGGACCGCCCCGGCCGGTGCGTGCGCCAGTTGATCGCGCACGCCCGGCGGCTGGGAGGGCCCCTGCTCGGACGGGATGGCGGGCGCCTGGTCC